>NZ_JBFBBD010000004.1:0-229757 GCF_040689515.1 Streptomyces sp. NPDC051173 | reverse complement strand
GCCGTCTACGTCCTCGGACTCGGCATCTTCACCCAGGGCACCTCGGCGTCCGGCGTTTGAGGACAACGCGCGAAGCGTGTCGCGGGGTCTGGGGCGGAGCCCCAGTTTCGGGAAGGGGCGGGGCTGGGGAACAAAGAAAGCAGCCGCCCGCAGGGCGTCAAACCGACAAACCGCGAAGCACCGGCTCCCCGAACACGTCGTTCACCCGCCCCGCCGGCACCACCCGCTCACCCACCAGGTGATACAACGCCCCCTCCCACAAAGGGAACACCGGCAAGGAGGAGAGAAGCAGCCGCTCCACCTCCCGGTACGCCGTCAGGCGAGAAGCCGCGTCGGCCGCCCCCCGCCCCCGCGAGAGCAACCGCTCGACCGCGTCGTCCCCGTAGCCCACACACCGCAGCAGCGGAGCCACCGCGTTGTCCGCCGACAGGAAATCGATCTGCCAGTTCAGCCGGAACGGCCCGTCCAAACATGGAAGTTCGGACAAAAAAGAGGACCGCTCGGCCGGTACGGCAGCGGCCGGGACGCCCAGTCCCGCCCCCACCCCGGCCGCCAGATCGGTCGCCCACCCCTCGTGCCCCTGCCCGGCCGGATAGTGGAAGACGAAGCGCCGCGGCGGGGCGGCGCCCCGCGACGCGAGGAGCCGGCGCGCCCCGGCGGGGTCGTGGGGAATGGCGGCCGGCGGCGGGCCCGCCGGGTCCAGGACCGGCGGCAGGATCCGGTGGGCGACGGGGCGCGTGCCCGCGAAGTGCCTGCGGCCGATCGCCGCACGGTCCACGCACATGGCCACCGCCCGCCGTACCACCGGATCGTCGTAGGGCGGGACGGCCGTGGGGAAGGCGAGGAAGGTGACCATGGGGTTGGGCGTGACGCGGAAGCGCGGACCGCCCTCGCGCGCCGCCACGTCGATCCTGGTCGGCGGCACCTCGGTCACGTCGACCTCGCCCCGCAGGAACTCCTCGTGGCCCGTGGCCAGATCGGGGTCCGTCCGGAAGGTGATCCGCGCCGACCGCCCGGCACCGCCCGCCGGGTACGCGGCGTTGGCGGCGTAGTAGCCGTCGAACCGTTCGACGGTGAGGTCCTCGCCCGGCCGCCACGGCTCCGTCAGCCGGTACGGGCCGTTGCCGACCGGCCGCAGGGCGAACCCGGCGGGGTCCGCCTCGGCCAGTTCGGCGGGTACGGGCGCGGTCGCCCGGTGGCTGAAGACCGCCGCGATGTCGTGGAACGGCCCGGTCAGCCGGATCTCCAGCAGCAGCTTCCCCAGGACGCGCACCCCGCTGAGCCGGGCGCTCCGGCCCGCCCGTACGTCCTCGTACCCCTCCACCACCGCGAGGTGCCCGGCCAGTTCGGAGCCGGTCTCCGGCGCGGCCACGCGGGAGAGCGCGTAACGGTAGTCCTCGGCGGTCACCTCGCGGCCGTGGTGGAAGCGCACGCCGGGACGGAGCGTGAAGCGTACGGAGAGCCCGTCCGGCGCCACCTCCCAGCCGCTCGCGGCGGCGGGGGCGAGCCGGCCGGTGGCCGGGTCGCAGTCCACGAGGGGGTCGGCGATGACGCCCGCGATCAGCGCCCCGTCGTGCTCGAAGGCGGTGCCGGGGTCGATCGCGGACGGCATGCCGAGGCGGACCCGCAGGGTGCCGTCGCTCATCGGGCGGCGGCCGGGCTCGCGGTGTTCCGGTCGGGCAGCACGGCCGCGGTCTCCAGCCGGTAGCGGGCGATGCCTTCCAGCACGGCGCGGCGGACCGTCGCCTCGTCGGGCCCGCGCAGCAGGAAGCGGCCGCCCGCGTGGTCGTAGCCGCCGTCGCCGCGGAAGACCTGCCCCGGGGCCGGCAGGGCCTCGCCGTAGCACTCGGGTATCGCCTCGACCAGGGAGTTGCGGCTCAGGACGCGCCGGGGCCACGGCTGCGGCTCGGGGAAGACCAGCCAGCCGCCGCCGACCCCGGGGCCGGGCCGGGTGAGCTCGTCCAGCGGTGTCATCGGGGGCAGGCCGACCGCCGCGCGCACGGACTCGCCGTAGAGGTCGATGCCGAAGAGGTCGCGGTGGACGAACGGCACCCCGGCCCCGCCCGGCCGCAGGCCCACCTCCAGGAACACGTGCTCACCCGCGGAGTCGACGATCACCTCCAGGTGGAACGGGCCGTCCCACAGCTCCAGGGCGTCCAGGCAGTCCGCGGCGAAGCCCATCAGGGCGTCGCGCCGCGGACCCGGGTCGAGGAGCACCGAGCCGAGCGGCATGCCGCGGGTGAAGTCCAGGCAGGTGTTGACGTAGGCGGAGGCGGTGGCGAAGTGGAAGTGCCCGTCGCGGCGGATGCCGTCCACGTGGTGGATGGCGCCCTCGACGTACTCCTCCGCCTCGTAGCCGTCCCGGTCGACGCCCTCCAGGGCCTCCTCCAGCTCGCGCTCGGTGCGCACGAGCAGCACGCCCTTGGCCGAGGCGCCGTCGCGGGGCTTGAGGACCATCGGCAGGCCGAGCTCGTCGGCGAGGGTCTTGGCGTGCGAACCGGCGTCCAGCGCGCGGTACTCCGGCGCCCGCACCCCCGCCATCCGGACCCAGCGCTTCATCCGCGTCTTGTCGCGGAACCGCAGGACGTACTCCGTCTTCCGGCCCGGCGCGCCGAGCGCCTCCCGCAGCCGGGCCGCGGTGATGAGGTCGAACTCCGACAGCCCGATGATCCCGGCCAGCGGGCCGTGCGCCTCGACGACGCGGCGGGCGGCGGGCAGCAGCGTCCCGTACGCCATGTCCTCGACCACGACGGTCTCCGCGGCGCCGTCCCGGTCGAGGGGCGCGAGCGCGTCGGCGGTGGCCAGATAGGCGAGCCGGAAGCTGCCGGGCGGTACGAAGCGGTGGTACTCGCCGAATTCGTCGTCGAACCGGTTGAGGACGAGGAGCAGCGGGGCAGTGTCCTGCCCGGATGACTGTGCGTTCACGGTGACGTTCCCCAGTGGTCGTGTCCGGCGTTCGGTCAGTGGTCCCAGCGGATCAGGGCGGGCAGGGCGATCAGGGTGACGAGCAGGGAGAGGGCGCCTCCGACGAGCCAGGGGGAGACCAGGCCGAAGGAGTTGGCGACGAAACCGCCGACGAGCGAGCCGAGCGGCATGGCGCCCCAGGTGAGCATGCGGGCGGCGCCCGACACCCGGCCGAGCAGCTCGGCGGGGACCAGCCTCTGACGTACGGACTGCACCACCACGACCCACAGGGAGACGCTGACGGAGAAGACGGTGAACAGCGCCACGACGGTGACCGGACTGCGGCCCACCAGACCGATCGCGAGCCACATCAGCGAGCAGGCGGTCTGCGCCCCGATGGCCGTCAGCCGGGGCCCGGCGCGGGCGACGACGCGGCCGCCGACCACCCCGCCGACGACGCCGCCGATCGCCATGGCCGCCAGCAGGACGCCGTAGCCGCGGTCGCCCACGTGCAGCTCGTCGTGGGCGAACAGCACCAGCGTCGACAGCGCCATGGCCTCGCAGAACATGGCCGCGCCCGCGACCAGCGACAGCGTGCGCAGCAGCCGGTGGCGCAGCAGCCAGCGCAGCCCCGCGACGATCTCGGCGGACAGCCTCTGGCCGTCCGCCGGGCGGGGCTCCCGGGCGGGGGTACGGATGCGCTGGATGAGCAGGACGGACACGGCGAAGGTGAGGCTGTTCAGCCAGAACGGGAGGGGCGCGGCGAACGCGAACAGGGCCGCGCCGAGCGGTGGTCCGGCGAACTCGCGGGCCACGGTCTCACTCGCCACCAGCCTGCCGTTGGCCCGCTCCAGATGGCGTTCCGGCACGACGGCGGCGATGACGGTCTGGCCGGCGGTCGTGAACAGCACCTCGGCGGAGGCCACGCCGAAGGGCAACAGGAACAGCATCCAGATCCGTGTGAGGCCGCTGGAGACGAGGACGGCGATGACCGCCACCAGCAGCGCCTGCGCGATCTGCGCGCCGAGCATCAGCCGGCGGCGGTCCAGCCGGTCCACGAGCGCCCCGCCGACCACCGAAAGCAGCAGCCAGGGCAGCGTGGCCGCGAAGGCGACGCCGGAGATCAGCCGGGGGTCGTCGGTGAGACTCCTGGCGGCCAGCGGCAGCGCGGCGACGAGCGCGCCGTCACCGAGCGGCGCGATGAGACTGGCGGACCAGAGATAGCCGAAGTCCCTGCCTATGCGGTTGTCCTGGGCGGGTGCGGACGCGGTCTGTTCCAAAGGGTTCGTCCTCGGGGGCTGGGTGGTGGGGGTGTCCGTCCCGGGCGGAGCGGACAGATCAGCCCGTCCGGCGTTCGAGGACAACGCGCGAAGCGTGCTGCGGGGTCTGGGGCGGAGCCCCCACGCGGCGGAGCCGCACATCAGACGCAGCCGGGAAGGGGCGGGTATGGGGAAGAAACCCCCGGTCAAGCGAGCCGCACCGCATCCCCGATCGCCTCCCAGCGCGACAGCGCCGACCCGTAGGACTCCGCCTGGAAGATGACATGTCCCAGCAGACACCGGAAGTCCTCGGCGGGCGGAACCTCCGCCCCCGGCTCGTAATAGAGCGAGATATCCAACACATCGTCGGATTCCCGCAGTTCATCGAGCCCCACGAGCCCCTTGAAGGCCGGCACCCCCGCCTCCGCCACAAAGCACCGCACCGCCGCGCACTTCGCCCGCGGCGCCGAGAAGACACCCAGCTCGGCAGGGTCGAGCCCGGCGTACGCGGCCAGCATGACGCGGGCCAGGGAGACGCCCGTGACGAGCTCCACGAGCTGAGGGATGGAGTGCCCGGCGAGGCGGGCGCCGATCTCGATCAGCACGGGATCGCCGTCGGGCAGCCGGAGTTCGCAGTGGAAGGGGCCCAGCGTGACGCCCAGCGCCCGGCAGACGTCGGTGACGTACGCCTCGACGGCGGCCCGCACGGGCGGCTCCAGCTCATGCTGGACGATCATGCCGATCTCGACGAAGTACGGCTCGGCGCCGAGGAGTTTGGAGGTGACGGAGACGATGGCGACCTTGCCGTCGAGCACATACCCCTCGACGCTGACCTCCGGCCCCGCGACGTACTCCTCCAGGAGCACGGGCCCGTCGAGGCCGCGGCCCATGTCGGTGCGCGGGTCGGCGCGTATCCAGTCGTACGCCCGGTGCAGCTCCCGCGCGCTCTCCACCCGCGTGACGTGGATGCTGCCCGCCGAGCGGGTGGGTTTGAGTACGGCGGGGAAGCCGACCCGGGCGGCGGCCGCGTCCAGGCCGGCCGCGTCGGACGCCTCGGCGTAGCGCGGCACCCGCAGCCCGGCCGCCCGCGCCCGGTCGCGCATGACCGCCTTGTCCCGGAGCGCCTCCACGTCGGCCACGGGCAGGCCGGGCAGCCCCAGCCGGCCGGCGAGCCGGGCGGCCGTGCCGACGTAGAACTCGAAGCCGGGCACGATGCCCGCGAACGGCCGCTCGCGATGCAGCTCCGCCACCGTGTCGTACAGCGCCGGCTCGTCGTTGGTGTCCACCACGACGAGTTCGTCGATGTGCTCGCGCAGTGGCTCGGGGATGCGCCGGTCGTCACGGTCGTAGGAGGCGACGACGAGCTCGAAGCCGAGCGCGCGGGCCTCGACGAGCAGTCTGTTCCCGGACGACATGGGCTCGACGACCAGAATGCGGATACGGGGTCGGGGCAGCGGTTCGGTCATTGCAGTGGCTCTCCGGGACATCGGTGGCGGCGGCCCGGAACAGGTCGGGGCCGCCGCTGTGCGTTCACTGGTCGGAGCAGCGGTGCCGGTGCGCCGGGCGCCGTCAGGCGGAAACGGCCTCACGGGCGCCGACGGTGACCTCGTAGAGCTCGGCGAAGTAATCACCGATGAGGTCGATGAAGGTGGTGAGATAGACCTCGGCCTTTTCCGGCGTGCTGAAGTTCTCCACCGCGCGGGACACGGTCCGGAACATCAGCTCGTCGTGGTCGTGCTGTTCGTCGAAGGCGATGTGCGCCTGGGTGCCGTGCACGTATTCCTTGCCGAATTCCTCGGCGGCCTTGTCGGTGATGACCGGGTTGTAGCGGTCCGAGTACCACTCGACGAACCAGTCCCAGATGGTGGTGGGGGCCGGACCCGCGTGGTCGGCCTCCAGCCGCAGGTAGCCCATCAGTTTGGCGGTCGAGATGAGCACCGGGGTGGCGTCCAGCTGCTCGATGGTCAGACCGAACTTCTGGAGGTCGCGGGTGAACATGTTCTCGTGCCCGAATTCCTCGGCCAGATAGCGGGCCAGCTTCGCGGCCAGCTGATCGTCCTGGGAACCGACCTTGTAGAGGGCGTAGCTGTCCACCTCGTTGTTGAGGCGGATCCGCAGCACGGTCTCGGTGATGTGACGGATGTAGTAATCCCGGTCGATCCACTCACCGCGGTGCAGTTCGCGCATCTTCGGGACGCGCTTGAACTGCTTCTCCAGCAGCTCGGCGGCGAGGGATTCAAGGCGATCACGGTCGAGCTTGGACATGCTTCTTTACAGCCTTTCGAGGGTGATTCCACCGGGCGGCAGGAAAAGCCGGGCCCAGGGGCATCGACGGAATGGGAAGGGCCGTGCAGAATTTCTTTTACCAGTATGAAACATGGGTGGCGCGCTTCAAATAGCCAATCGGCAAGGCTTGGCCTGCCCTAGGCGAAGACCGGGCTCCGGTTCTCCGGGCGCTCGGCGGCCCCGGTGCCCGTGGCCTCCACGACCTCGCCGAAGGCGCGGGCCAGCCGCCGGACGCCGTCCCGCAGCACGTGCTCGTCGAGCGTGAACGGCAGCCGCAGCCTGCTGTCGTAGGTGCCGCCGGTGCCGAACCTCGGGCCGCTCAACAGCTGAACACGGTGCCGTTCCGCGGCGGTTGCCAGCGCGCTGCTGACGGCGGCGCCCAGGTCGACCCACAGGGTGGTCCCACCGCGCGGGGACGCGTACCGCCAGCTGGGCAGGTACCGGTCGAGTGCCGAGGTCAGGGCCGTACGGCCGGCCCGGAGCGCTGCCCTCCGCTCGGCCAGCAGCCCGTCCGCCGAGGCCATCAGCCGGGCGGCGAGCACCTGGTCGGGCACCGAACACGTCGTTCCCAGACCGCTGTTGAGGACGGCGAGCCGGTGCACCGTGGAGGCCGCCGCGCGGATCCACCCGACCCGGACGCCGTCCCCGGTCACCGCGCGGGCGGAATCGATCAGTGCCACCGTGCCCTCCGGGGCGTGCGCGGCGAGCGACTCGGGCATCCCGTCGTCGTCCAGCCACAGGTCGGCCGCGCTCTCGTCGGCGACCAGCAGTGTGCCGGTGCGCAGCGCGGTCCGCACGAGGAGGCGGCGCTCCTCGGCCTGCATCACATGCCCGGTCGGCTGCTGGAAATCCGGGGTGAGCAGCGCCAGTTGGGGTCTGACCTGGTGCAGTGCGGCGCTGAAGAGCTCGATGTGCCAGCCGTTCGCCCCGAGGCCCACGGGCCACGGGCGGGCGCCGTGCAGCCAGATCGCGTCCATGACGTGGGGCGCCGCGGGCGATTCGATGAGGACGCGCTGCGCCGGCCGGGCCCGCAGCCGCAACATCAGCTGCCAGCTGTGCCCGACCCCTTGGGTGATCAGGATCTGCGCGGGCGAGGTGGGCAGTCCCCGCGCGGTGTAGCGGTCGGCCACGGCCTGCCGTAACTCCGGCAGCCCGTACGGCTCATGGCTCCGGTCGGTGAACGCCCTGGCCACGGCCGGGGCGATGGAGTCCAGCGCCTGGCCGAGATGCTCGGCGGGTACGGGCAGGAGGTCGGAGGCGAAGTCGGCCGCCCAGTCGGTGGCGGGCCTGCACCACTGCGCGGCGGGGCAGGGCGAGGCGCTCTCGGGACCGTCCGCCGCCGGTTCCGGCAGCGCGATCACGGTGCCGGAACCGCGGGCGCTGCGCAGCCGGCCCTCGGCGCGGAGCATGTCGTACGCCTTGGTGACGGTGGTGCGGCTGATGCCGAGCTGCTCGGCGAGGGCCCGTTCGGGGGGCACCCGGGTGTCCGGTGACAGCTGCCCCTCGCGGATGAGGATCCGGACGCGCTGCGCCAGCGCGTCGTACGCGGGGCCGCGCGAACGCCAGCCACCCAGGAGGCGTCCCATCTGCCCTGGGCTCATCACGTGCAATATTTCTGCCACTGTGTGCCATTCGGGAAGGGCCGGTGCGTCCGGCACGGGCATCCGAGGTCCTTCGGCCCGCCCACCGGAACGCACAGGAAATGTCCCGCTATCCGGGTTCGGTAGCAGGTGGAGCCTGGCGAATGGGGCTTTCGGCACACAGCGGGGCCGGATAGTGGCGTGGGGGGCGGCCCTGCCGGTGCGGTGACGGAGTGCCGAAGGCAGCGGCGGAACCGGTACGGCGACCAGGACGCGATCTGACGCGAGCCCGCGCAGGACGCGGCTCACAACCCCTCTTTGACTCCCCCGTCATGCGCACATGCTCAACAGGGGCGCGGCGGGGTGTCAAGGGTTTCTACGCGCTCGCGGAAGCCGCCCGCGCAGGCGAGTGACGGGGGAGGGGTCCCCTTGCGCCTGCGGCGGGCGGTGCGGTGCTCCGCGGTGCCGCCGCACGGTGATTCTCCATGAGGCTTCTCCGTGGTGCTTCTCGACGGAGCGTCTTCACGGAGCTTCTCCGCGAAGCTTCGCGACGGAGCTTCTCCACGGTGCGTCTCCGTGGTGCTTCTCCGCGGTGCGGCGGCGGGTGAACTACAGGTCGAACTCCGCCGGGTTGATGCCCACCGCGAAGCACGCCTCGCGGACGACAGCCTGCTCGTCCTTGTCGAAGTCGCCGTCGGCGCCGCCGATGACGATGCCGATCTGGATGACCGCCCGCGCCTCCGTCGGCTTCTTCTGGACCTTGCCGATCGTCTGGAGGATGCTGACCTTGCCGAAGTCGAAGTCGGCCGTCAGCTTCTGGCAGTAGTCGTTGAAGCGGGCCTGGAGATCGTCCGCCGGGAAGTTCTGGAGGACGTCGTTGGTGGCGATCAGCGAGGCGACGCGCTGCCGCTCCGAGGCGTCGATCGAGCCGTCGGCCGCGGCCACCAGCGCGCACATCGCCATGCTCGCGTCACGGAACGCCCCGCTCTTGAGGTCGTTCTTCTTCGCCACGAGCTGACCCTGCATCGTTGCGGCGGAGTCCTTGAGCCGGTCCCAGAGCGCCATCTGTGTCTCTCCTCGTGAAAATCAGGGGTGCACAGACGGAACGGACCCAAAGGTAAAGAAGTTCCCAAGGGGGTGGGTGGGTCCCGGGGGTCAGGTGGCCATCGGGTCGAGGTGCAGCGGCCGCACCCTGCCCTCCAGCATCGCGCCCAGCCCCATCACCGCGCAGGTGTCGGGGTGTTCGGCGATCCGCACCGTCATCCCCGTGGCATCCGCGATCATCCGGTCCAGGCCCGGCAGGACGGCGCTGCCGCCGGCCAGCATCACGCCGCGTTCCACGAGGTCGGCGACGAGGTCCGGCGGGCAGTCGCGCAGGACGCGCCCGATGGCGTCCAGCACGCCGGTCAGCGGAGTGTGGATCGCCTCGCGGACGTGCTCGGTGCTCACCATGACCGTGCGGGACAGGCCCGTGGCCACGTCGCGCCCGCGTACCTCCGCGCCCTCCTCCATGGGGTCCGCGCACAGCGCGCGCTGCAGCGGTGCCAGCCCCTGCGTGGGCAGCATCAGCTCGTGCCTGCTGCGCAGGTGCTGGACCACGGCGTAATCGATGGCGTCGCCGCCCACCAGCACCTTCTCCGCCGCCACGATCGCGCCCAGGGAGAGGACGGCCACCTGCGTGGACGCCGCCCCGCAGACCACGATCATCGTCGCCTCGGGCTGCTCCACCGGCAGCCCGCACCCGACGGCCGCCGCGATGAGCGTGTCCACCAGCTCCACCCGGCGCGCGCCCAGCCCCGTCAGTGTCTCCGTCGCCGCCCGCTGCGCGAGCGGCTCCGCGTCGTGCGGCAGGCAGACCGCGGCGCGCAGCAGCGGCTTGCGCCGCCAGGCCCGGCGGATCTTGTCGCTGACCAGGAAGCGGAGCATGCGCTGGGCCATGTCGATGTCCACGACCGTGCCGCCGGAGATGGGCCGCACGACCCGGATGTGGTGCGGCGTGCGCCCCGCCATCCCCTCCGCCAGGGAGCCCACCGCGATCAGGGAACCCGTGCGGGTGTTCACCGCCGCGATGCTCGGCTCGTCCACGATCAGTCCGGTGTCCCGGACGTAGAGCCGGGTACGGGCGGCCCCGAGGTCGACGGCCACGGTGCAACGGCGCAGCTGCTCAAGGCTGTGAGGGGTCAAGACGGATCCTTCCCGAAGACGGCGCTGGACCCGCGGGCCCACGGGTCCATCGTGCGGTGCGTCGTGGGGTGGGGCTCGATGGATTGGGCCGCATGGTTGATGGGGGGTCAGGGGTTGCCACTCTTGTGGCGTAGGGGCGCCCTTCGGGCGTGGCCTCAATCGCCGGCCGGGCTGGGGTGGTGGCTGGACCGGGGGTGTGGCCTCCGGGCTGAGGACCTGGAACGCGGTGCGGGCGCCGTGATCCGTATTGGGTGCCGTGACGACGCACCGCGTTCCAGAACCTCACCCTCCGGCCCCACCCCCTCCGCCGGTGGGTACGTTCACGGCCGGTGGCGCCTTCCTTTTCCGCCGGGCACGCCGTTTCTCTTCATCCGGGCACGCCGTCCTTTTCTTTTCAGCCCGTCCGGCGTTTGAGGACGCGCCCGAAGGGAGCTCCCGCCGCAGGCGGCAACGGACCGGTGGGCGGGGTCTGGGGCAGCGCCCCAGTTTCGGGAAGGGGCGGGGCTGGGGAACAAGCCCGCCGCAGGCGCCAACCGACCCGCAGCCGGGGGGCTGGGGCACGCGCCCCGGTGCGGGGAGGGGCGGGGTGGGGAAAGGCCCGCCGCAGGCGAAGAGATCGCGCCCCCACCCGCCCACCCCTACGTTGGACAGCATGACCCAACCCACCTGGCACGTCACCGCCGACGTAGAAGGCCGCCCCACCCAACGAGAGTGCGCCCACCTGAGTGAAGTCCGCGAAGTGACCCCGAGTGCAACGGACGGCTGCGAGGACTGCCTGCGCACCGGCGGCACCTGGCTGCACCTGCGCGAGTGCCTGGTCTGCGGACACATCGGCTGTTGCGACAGCTCCCCGAACCGTCACGCGAGCGCCCACGCGCACACGGAATCCGGGCACGACCTCGCCCGCTCCTTCGAGCCGGGCGAGGACTGGGCTTGGTGTTACGCGGACGAGCTGCTGCTGGTGCCGCGTTAGGGGCGGGGCATGGCGAGCGGATCCGCCGCCCCTACCCGCACCGTCACGATCGGTGTGAAGTACCCCGTCGGGTACGGCTCACCCACAGGTGACCCACTGGCCTCCACCCACGCGTGTGCGCGGAACGGTCGGCTTCGGACTCCTGTACGCCACACCACCCCCAGGCCACTCATCCGGCACAACAACACCACGGCCAGCGACCGTTGCAGGCACCCCGCCTCCACCGCGCACCGCGCGCTGGCCCTGACCACTGCCTCCCGTGCGGCCAGCACCTGCTCGGCCGTGGCGGGGACGGAGCCGGACCCGAAGCGGCTGAGCACCCGGCGGATGCGCTCCGGTGGCAGGGCGGTGAGCACTCGCGCCCCGGCGACCGCCGCCCGTACGGTCGCGCGCCGCTCGGGCCGCCGCGTGAGGGCCGGCCCGCTCATGGCGTCACCAGGCGCGCGGTGCGCAGCGAGGTGACCAGGGCCGACACGTCCTCCTCCGCCTGCCCGGCCGGGAGGCTCGGGTGATGCTCTCTCAGGCCGCGGGCGGCCTCGGCGGTGGTGGCCCCCTGGAGGAGCGCGTTCAGCACGAGCGTGCCCGTGGCGTTGAGCTGCCAGTAGCGGCCGGTGCGCTCGTCGAGCAGGATCATGCCGTCGTCGACGGGTGCGGTGCTGATGGTGTCGCGCAGGCTGACGGTCATCGTGCTCTCCCGGTCGGGGTGGAGGTGGGCCGGTGGTCGGGGTGGGGCAGGGAGCGCAGCCAGGTCTCACAGGCGAGCGTCTGGGACAGGTGCGTGACGATGTGCGGCGTGGGGTGCGGGACGAGCAGTGCCGCGCGCAGCACGGATATGTCGATGAGTCCCCTGTCCGCCAGGAGCGAGCCGTCGAACAGCTCCAGGAGCTCGGCGCGGTGCCGAGCGAGGGCTATGTAGAAGTCGGCGCTGTAGTCGCCTTTCGTGGTGCGGGCCAGCAGTGGCGCCGGGACGATGCCGTGCATCGCGGTGGTGAGCAGCGGTTTGTACGCGGTGCGCCCGGCGCGGTCGGGCAGGCGTACGGACAGGGCCGCGTTCATCACCGGGTCGTCCAGGCAGGGCGCCGCCTGGGGGAGCCCGGAGCGGGTGGTGGCCTGGTCGATGCGGCGGACGGCCGCCCCGGCGGTCCGGGCGTACTGCACGGCGGTGTGCTGGGCGCGGTGCGGCGCCAGCGGTTCGGGTTCCGCGGCGGCGGCTTCGTGGAGCAGGATCCGGGCGCCGCGGACGGCTTCCGGTGTGGCCCAGGGAGGCATCCGCAGCGGCGGTCCCCAGGTCATGGAGGGCGCGGTGGGTGTGGTCGGCAGCGCGTCCATCTCTTCGACGGCCTGGTGGAGCCAGTCGGCGTACGTGGTCTGCTCGGCCAGGGCGCGCAGCAGTGGCCAGAGCGGCTGCCGGAAGCGCAGGCAGTGGCGGCGGATGTGGGTGGGGGCCTTCGCGGGGTGGGCGCGGACCAGGTCGTGGAGATAGCGGGGGGTGACGGAGAACAGCTCGTCGCCGCCGTGCCCGGCCAGGTGCAGCCGGGAGCCCGCTTCGCGCATCCGCCGGGCGAGGCCGGCGAGCCGGGCCGTGTCGCGCACCCACGCGCCCGGCTCCTCCAGTGCCGGGTGCGGACCGCGCGCGCCGGCGAACCACAGTGGATCCTCTTCCTGCCCCACCGACCGGTGCTCCGCTTCCGGCAGGGCCGCCCGGGCCCGATCCGCCCATTCCCTATCGCTGTTGACCGGGTCGGCGCCCTGCCGGTGGGTGGTCACCAGGTGGGCCGGGCCGTGTGCCGCCAGGAAGCAGAGGCTGGTGGAGTCGAGGCCACCGGACAGATCCGCGCTGACCGTGCCGCCTCCCGCCGTGCAGGAATCCACTGCCGCCGACAGGGCTTGTCGCAGCACCTGGGCGCCCTCGGCCAGGGGCAGCAGCGGCTCGGGCGTGGTCCACCAGCGGCGGAGGGCGGACCGGCCGTCGGACTCGACGACCAGGCAGTGGTCGGGCGGCACCGCGGTGACGCCTCGCCATGGGCTCCGCTCCTCCACGGGGTGCACGGCCCCGGCGGCCAGCAGCCGTGTCACCAGTACTTCTTCGTCCACCGGTGCGTCGATCGCGGTGGCCAGCACGTCACTCCGGCCGGACGCGACCGTCGCCCCGCCGAGCAGGGCGTGGAAGATCCGCCGGACCCCCGAGGCGCTGCCCCGCACCCGCACCCGGCCGCCCGCCGACGCGATGAGATGGAAGCTGCCCGCCAGCGGCTCGGCGACCCGCTCCACCTGTGCGACGTCGTCCAGCCGGGCGATCAGGGCGGTGAGCTCGGCGACGGTGACCGTGCAGCGGCCGATCACCGCGACCCTGGCTCTGCGCGTACGGGCGATCGTCACCTGGTCGTCCGCCCAGCGGCCCAGCAGCCAGGGTCTCCCGGAAGCATGCGCGACGATCCGCTCGGCGCGCGGCCGCAGCGCGCACACCGCGACCTGCGCCGCCGGGCCGTCGGGCAGGACGGCGAACCACTCCTCACTCGGCATGGCCCGCTACCCCCAGTACCAGAGCTGACCCTCGCCGCCTTCCTCCAGCGCGCCTCCCTCGATCCAGCCGAGCGTGAGGTCACTGAAGTTGCCCACTTCGACGAGCGCCGGAGGCTCGTAGACCTCCGTGAGCTCTTTGAGATCAGTCATTTCGCGTCCCCTCCCGAAACCGCTGTCGTCACTCAGAGTATCTGACGGTAGCGCTCCGTGAAGGGGGGTTTGGCGCGCACAACCGGCGCACGGGGGGCGCGCGGGGCGCATCGCGCCCGCGCTCACCTTCCCCGATCGCCGCCCGGGTTGGCCGCCTTCACCTTTGCGCTGAGCAGCTCGGCGCCGGTGGCGGGCCGGGTGTCCTCGATCTCGGCATCCCACTCCCGCCCGCCGTAAAGCGGTCGAAGCTGGAGCCGAAGGCCCTCGTCGCCCATGACCTGCCCGACCCGGCTGAGCCGGACGTCGAAGACGTACGTGCCGATGTCGGGAACGGATGGCCGGGTGTGCTCCGTGCAGGGGCAGGAGGCGAGGGGGGAGCTGGGCTTGATGTCGATCCCGCGTGCGATGGCCCATGTGTAGACGCCGCAGGCGTCCGGCGTTTCGGGGGCGGAGGTGGGGGCTGGAGGGGTGGGTGTGAGTGGAGTGGCGGCGGCTTGGGGCGCGTTGAGAGTTCGGCGCCTGAGCGGCACCCCCGCCCATCGAAGGAAGCGGGCGATAAGGTCCTTCACGTCATCAGCTCCTTGGGCTGGTGGCCACGCCCCGGGGCCGTTCGTGCGGTCGCCGGGGTTCTGTGTGGCAGCACGCTACTGCTACTTGTTCTCACCTGTCCATGGCCGTCCAATACCATCCTTGAATGTCCGTGACTATGTTCGGTTAGGCGCTCATGCGTACAGTCGCCTGATGGAGTTCGACCCCACCCGTCCGAAGTGGACGCAAATCGCAGACGTGATCCGACAGCGCATCGCCAGTGGCGAGTACCCCGTGAATCGCCTGATCTCGGAGACGCAGTTGGAAGAGGAGTTCGGCGTGGCGCGCGGGACGGTCCGCAAAGTCAAGGACGTTCTCCGCGCCGAGGGTCTGATCGTCACAACCCGAGGTATGGGCTCATTCGTCGCTGCCCAGAAGGACGGTTCAGGCGACTCCTGACAAGACGGTGTGCCGCGCTGTGAATTGACCTACGTTGGCACGCATGGCACATGAGCACGGCACGCCGCCACGGGTCGTCGACCCGGCGAAGATCGCCTATGTCTATGCGCAGGTGGCCGACCACATCGTCGCCCAGATCGAGGCGGACGCCTTGCGCGTAGGCGCCCGCCTGCCAGGGGAACGAGACCTGGCGGAGGAGTGTGGCGTAGCCATCGGTACGATCCGCCGGGCCGTTCAGGAATTGCGCGACCGCGGCCTGCTGATCACCCTCCCGGCCAAGGGCACGTTCGTCGCGGCGAAGCCGTCAGGTGCGGAGGATGCCGACGCCTCGTAGCGCGGTCTGCAGACGGGAGTCGTCCGAGCAAGCACGTCCCCGACCTGTTCGCGTCGTGCAAGCCGAACAGAAGGCAGCCGCCGACATCGATGCGCCGGGTGCATCAGAACCAGCCCACCCGGCGCACCAACAGCCCCTCTACCAGCTCGACTTCCTCACCCCCGGCAGGAACCCCGCGTGCGCCTGCGCGCGTACGTTCACGCGGGACAGCCCGAACGTCCGCAGATAGCCGCGCGGGCGGCCGTCCACCGAGTCGCGGTTGCGTACGCGTGTCGCGCTCGCGTCGCGCGGCTGGCGGCGCAACTCGCGCCCTGCCGCCTCGCGTTCCGCGTCGGACGTGTGCGGGTCGCGGATGACTGCCTTGAGCAGGGCGCGGCGTGCCGCGTAGCGGGCCACTGTCAGCCGGCGCTGTTCGTTTTTCGCGATCTTGCTCTTCTTCGCCATCAGACGCGCACCCCCCGGGCGCGGATGCGGGCCACGGCGGCCTCGATGCCGATGCTGTCGACTGTCCGGATGCCCTTCGCGCTCAGCCGCAGCCGCACGTGGCGGCCCTCGCTGGGGAGCCAGTAGCGCTTGCTCTGGATGTTGGGGTCGAAGCGGCGGGCGGTGCGCCGGTGGGAGTGGGAGACGGAGTTGCCGAAGCCGGGCTTGCGGCCGGTGAGTTGGCAGTGGGCGGACAAGGTCAGACCTCCGGTCCTCGTGCGGCCGCGAAAGGCCTAATGAAAATGGAAACCATTTCTGTATAGTAGCCCCCATGGCCCGCAACGAGCTACGCCCGGTGATCAAGCTCCGGTCCACCGCCGGAACCGGCTACACCTACGTGACCCGCAAGAACCGCCGTAACGACCCCGACCGCATGGAACTGCGGAAGTACGACCCCGTCGTCGGCCGCCACGCCGTCTTCCGAGAGGAGCGCTGACCCCGATGCAGCCCGGAATCCACCCGCCCTACGGCCCGGTCGTCTTCCGCGACCGCGCCGCGAACTACGCCTTCCTCACCCGCTCGACCGCCACCAGCGACAAGACGGTGGAGTGGGAGGACGGCAACACCTATCCCGTCATCGACGTCGAGACCTCCTCGGCGAGCCACCCCTTCTACACCGGCACCGCCCGTGTCCTGGACACGGCCGGGCGGGTCGAGCGCTTCGAGCGCCGGTACGGCAAGCGGGAGGGCGGCCGGTGACCGGCCCGCTGCCGCTGCCCGTCGCGCTCGTCGGAGGTCTGCACTCCGACGCGCGCGTCGCCGTCGTCGAGCGGCTGTTGAACACCGTGCCAGGCAGCGTCGCGCTCCATCACGACCTGGCGACGGCCGTCACGGGAACAGTGCGCCGCACCGTACGGGACGGCTCGGGTGTCCTCGACGAGGGCGACGCTCCGCTCGTCAACGACTGCGCCTGCTGCGCGCTGCGCGAGGACCTGGTGCCCGAGCTCGAACGCCTCGCTGCCGGCGGCCTCTGCCGGCTCGCCGTCGTGGAGCTGTGGGACTCCGTCGAGCCCAAGGCGATGGCCGAGGCGGTCGCCGCCCACAGCGGGCCGGACTTCCGGCTGACCGGTGTGATCACGGCCGTCGACCCCGCCCTGCTGTTGCCCGCGCTCGGCTGCGGCGACGACCTCGCCGAGGCGGGCCTCGCGGCCGCCGCGTCGGATCAGCGGACCGTCGCGGACACCTTCGCCCGGCAGTTGGAGTACGCGCCGGTGCTGGCGGTGGTGGAGGGGAGCGGGGGACCGGACACCACACCCCCCGCGGACGCCGCCGACTTCGCGCTGCTCGGCCAGCTCGCCCCCACCGCCCGTCGGGTTCCGGTCGAATCCGTGGAGTTGGCGGCCGCCGCGGTCGAGGGCTTCGACGTCGAGGCCGCGGCCGCCCGGCAGCACCCCGCCTGCGCGCTCCTTCCGCAGGCCGCCGACGCGGACGGCGTCAGCACGCTCGTATGGCACCGGCACCGGCCGTTCCACCCGGGGCGGCTCTACGACGCCCTGGAGGACCTGTCGTGCGCCGCGGCGCGCAGCCGGGGGCGGTTCTGGCTCGCGGACCGGCCGGACACACTGCTGTCCTGGGACGCGGCCGGAGGCGCCCTGTGCGTGGAGAACGCCGGGCCGTGGCTGGCCTCGCTGCCGGACGCCGCCTGGGAGATGGTGCCCGCGACCCGTCGCGTGGCCGCCGCCCTGGACTGGCACCCCGAGCACGGCGACCGCGCGCAGTACCTCACCTTCACCTCGCCCGGCCTCGACGCGGAGGCGCTGTCCGCGCTGCTGGAGTCGTGCCTGCTGACCGACGCCGAATTCGCGGCGGGCCCGGACACCTGGCGGTGTCTGTCCGCCGCATTCGACGAACTCCTCGATCCCGTTTCCTGATCACCGGTCGGCCACCCGCATCCCGGCGGCCGATCAATCACCAGAAAAGGCAATGCCCGTGCCCCGCCGCCCCGATCACCGCAAGAACCTCAAACCCCGTCCCAATCCCCTGGAAACAGCGGGCATCACATACATCGACTACAAAGACACCGATCTGCTGCGGAAGTTCATTTCGGACCGCGGGAAGATCCGTAGCCGCCGCGTGACGCGGGTCACCGCCCAGCAGCAGCGACAACTCTCCCGGGCGATCAAAAACGCCCGTGAGATGGGCCTGCTGCCGTATTCGAGCACCGGGAAGTAGCGGGATCCGCACTCAAAGTGCACGTGCATCCGCCCATGCAGAGGCACATGAACGGAGCTATGATCCGGAGTAGTTGTCATCCCCACCATTCGTGCCGGGGTGCCCCCTGCGAATACTCCGGGAGAGACCTGTGCCTCACGCGTGCAACGGCATGGCTGCCACGGATCTCGACGGCGCCGTCTGGCGCAAGAGCCGGCACTCCAACTCGCAGGGATCGTGCGTGGAGTTCGCGAAGCTTCCGGACGGCGGGATCGCCATGCGTAATTCCCGTCATCCGGACGGCCCGGCGCTCATCTACACGCGGGCGGAGATCGAGGCCATGCTGCTGGGCGTCAAGGACGGCGAATTCGACTATTTGATCGCCGACTGAGCGCCCCCCGTGACAGCGCTCAGTCGCGATCCCGCGGCAGTCTGAACAGAGCCCAGACCACTTTCCCCCGCAGCGCCCCGGCCAGCGGATGCCAGCCCCAGGTGTCGCTGAAGGAGTCCACCAGGAGGAGCCCGCGCCCGCATTCCGCGGACGCGTCGGCCTCGCCCGCGACGGGGCTCTCCTCGCTGGGGTCCCGCACCGCGCACACCAGACGCGACGTCCACCGCATCAGGTGCAGCCGTACGGGCGGCTCGTACTCCGTGCCGACGAGCTCGGCCGGAAGGGCGTAGCGCATGGAGTTGGTGACCAACTCCGAGACGACGAGCGCCACATCGTCGAACAGCCCGGGGAGGTCCCACTGCTGGAGCGTGCTCCTCGTGAACCGCCGCGCCGTCCTGACCGCCTCGAACCGGGGCGGCAGCACACAGGAGGCGGAGCTGGAGACGGCCGATGGGGCGATCGGTGGCAGCCCTCGCCACAGGGGGGAGAGCGCAGTCGATCCTTCGGTACCCATCCGAGGCACTCCTGGCAATCGTGGACGTGACATGCACGTGTGCGTTCCCCATGGTTCCCAATGCGGATGGCGGATGCAAGGGCAGATGCACGTGCACGTGGGGGTTTTGGGGGCGCACGCTCCAGTAAGGGCGCAATTCTTCCTACGCCCTCCTGCGTACGGTGTCCGGACTGCCACTGCCTCCGTAATCGGATGCACACTCAACGGAGCCCGGAGGTGGCAGACTTCGGCGCCGGGGGTAGCGGGGGTCGCCCCGGGAGGGTGCGGAAGCGGCACGACCGGGTAGGGACCGGAAAAGGAGGAGTCGCGAAGATGGCCACGAGCGAGTCGAGCGGTTCTGTGGTGCGCCGCATACTTCTGGGCTCACAGCTCAGGAGGCTGCGGGAATCACGCGGGATCACCCGCGAGGCGGCCGGCTACTCGATCCGGGCGTCGGAGTCGAAGATCAGCCGCATGGAGCTGGGCCGGGTGAGCTTCAAGGCGCGGGACGTCGAGGACCTCCTCACGCTCTACGGCGTCACCGACGAGCTGGAGCGGGAAGCGCTGCTGGGGCTGGCCCGTGAGGCGAACGTGGCGGGCTGGTGGCACAGTTACGGTGACGTGCTGCCGGGATGGTTCCAGACCTATGTGGGGCTGGAGGGCGCCGCGTCCCACATCAACATCTACGAAGTGCAGTTCGTGCACGGCCTGCTCCAGACCGAGGGCTACGCCCAGGCCGTCGTCGTCCGCGGCCAGCCGACCGCCTGCGAGGCGGAGGTCGAGCGCCGCGTCTCGCTGCGCATGGAGCGGCAGAAGCTGCTGTTCTCCGAGCGCGCCCCGCACTTCCACGCAGTGCTGGACGAGGCCGCGCTGCACCGGCCCTACGGCGGCGAGGCCGTCATGCGCGGTCAGCTGGAGCACCTCATCGACGTCTCGGAACAGGCCAATGTGACGCTCCAGGTGATGCCGTTCGCGCACGGCGGGCACGCGGGGGAGAGCGGCGCCTTCACCATGCTGCGCTTCCCCGAGTCCGACCTGTCCGACGTCGTCTATCTGGAGCAGCTGACCAGCGCGCTGTATCTGGACAAGCCCGACGAGGTCGCGCAGTACGGCAGGGTGATGGATCGCCTGCACGAGGACAGCCTCTCGCCCGCCCTCACCCGGGACCTGTTGCGGCGGCTGCTTCAACTCGCGTGACACATCAGTACGATGACGTCCCATCAGGAGTCTGCATTCCGGTTCGGGCGCCGTGAGCGCCCCCGTATCTCCAGGCAGGGATGGCGCATGTCCTACTTCGACGAGTTGGCGTTCCAGTACATCGACGGCGAATGGCGGGCCGGCACCGGCTCCTGGGACATTGTCGACTTCAACCCCTACGACGGGGAGAAGCTCGCCTCCATCACGGTGGCCGGCGTGGACGAGATCGACCAGGCGTACCGCGCCGCCGAGCGCGCCCAGAAGGAGTGGGGCGCCACCAATCCGTACACCCGGCGGCTCGTCTTCGAGCGGGCGCTGCGGGTGATCGACGAGCGGGAGCCCGAGCTGTCCGCCGCGATCACCGCGGAGTGCGGCGGGACGGCCGTGAAGGCGGCCTTCGAGCTGCACCTGGTGCGGGAGTTCCTGCGCGAGGCACTGCACCTCGCGCTCCGCGCCGAGGGACGCATCCTGCCGTCGCCGGACGACACCAAGGAGAACCGCCTCTACCGGCTGCCGGTCGGGGTCGTCGGGGTGATCAGCCCCTTCAACTTTCCCTTCCTGCTGTCCATCAAGTCCGTCGCGCCCGCGATCGCCCTCGGCAACGCCGTCGTCCTCAAACCGCACCAGAACACGCCGATATGCGGCGGCGGGCTGGTGGCCAAGGTCTTCGAGGAAGCGGGGCTGCCCGCCGGGGTGCTCAACGTCGTGGTCACCGACATCGCGGAGATCGGGGACGCGCTCATCGAGCACCCCGTGCCCCGCGTGATCTCCTTCACCGGTTCGGACAAGGTCGGCCGGCACGTCGCCACCGTCGCCGCCTCGCACTTCAAGCGGACCGTCCTGGAGCTCGGCGGCAACAGCGCACTGATCGTCCTCGACGACGCGGACGTGGACTACGCCGTGGACGCGGCCGTCTTCAGCCGCTTCATCCACCAGGGGCAGGTCTGTATGGCGGCCAACCGGGTGCTCGTGGACCGTTCCGTGGAGGCGGAGTTCACCGAGAAGTTCGTCGCCAAGGTCAAGTCCCTGAAGGTCGGCGACCCCGGCGATCCGGCCACCCATATCGGCCCGCTGATCAACGCCGGTCAGGCCGACGCCATCAACACCCTGCTGGACCAGTCCGTCGCGGACGGCGCGACCGCCCTCGTACGGGGCGAGACGAACGGCACGCTGGTCGCACCCTCCGTGCTCACGGGGCTCCCGGCCGACTCGCCGGTCCTGACGCAGGAGATCTTCGGGCCGGTCGCCCTGCTCATCCCCTTCGACGGCGAGGAGGAGGCCGTCCGGATCGCGAACGCCACGCCCTACGGGCTGAGCGGCGCCGTCCACACGCGGGACATCGAGCGGGGCGTACGCGTCGCCAAGCGCATCGACACCGGGATGATCCACGTCAACGACGGGACGGTCCACGACGAGGCGATCGTGCCCTTCGGCGGCGAGAAGAACTCGGGGGTCGGGCGGCTGAACGGCGACTCGATGGTCGACGTCTTCACGACCACCAAGTGGATCTCGATCCAGCACGGGCGCAGCAGATTCCCGTTCTGACGCGCGGGATGTAGGACCCGTGCTGTCCGCGTTGCCTTCTACGGTGAAGGCATCGGTGACGACGAGAGGGTGGATCCCATGGTGACGCTGGTGATCGAGAAGGACCCGACCGACGAACGCGCCACGCTGCTGGCGTTCGTGGAGGCCCAGCGGGGCGCGCTGCGCCGGTCGGTACTCGGCCTGAGCGAGGAACAGGCGGCGCGCAAGCCCAGTGCGAGCGAGATGTCGCCGGCCGGGCTCCTCAAGCACGTCGTGGAGGTCGAGGAGGGGTGGGTGCACCGGGCGCAGAGGCTGCCGGAGCTCCATCGCACCCCGGAGACGTGGGCGGACAGCTTCCGGCTGCTCGACGGCGAGAGCGTGGCGGGCGTGCTCGCCCGGTGGGAGGAGGTGGCGGAGGAGACCGCGCGCTTCATCCACTCCGTACCGAGCCTCTCGGACACGTTCCCCTTGCCGGATGCGCCGTGGTTCCCGCCGGGTTCTTCCGTCTCGATGCGGTGGCTGTTGCTGCACCTGGTGGAGGAGCTCGCCCGGCATGCGGGGCACGCGGATGTGATCCGCGAGTCGCTGGACGGGCGGACGGCGCTGGAGTTGGTGGCGGAGTCGCGGGGGGACTGAGGGGCGGTTCGTTCGGCGGGTGCGTTGCGCCTGCGGCGGGCTTTCCCCCACCCCGCCCCTTCCCGAAACCGGGGAGACCCCGGACCCCAACGCGGCTGCGCCGCGTGTCCTCAAACGCCGGACGGGCTGAAATCAGCCCGTTGGGGGCACCTCCCAGCGGTAGCTGGGGGAGTTCGAGGACAACGCGCGAAGCGTGTTGCGGGGGTCTGGGGGCTTGCCCCCAGTTTCGGGAAGGGGCGGGGCTGGGGAACAAGCCCGCCGCAGGCGCAGCCAACCCGCACCCTAGGCTGGGCGGCAGCAAGCCGCACACCCCCGGAATGAGGAACCCATGTCGGCGATCCGGCTACTGACGCTGGGCGCCGTCCGGCAGCACGGACGGGCCCACGGCTATCAGGTCCGCAGCGACCTGGAGTTCTGGGGCGCCCACGAGTGGTCGAACGCCAAGCCCGGGTCGATCTACCACGCCCTCAAGTCCATGGCCACGCAAGGGCTGATGATCGCGCACGACACCGCGCCGAGCGAGGCCGGCGGCCCGCCCCGTACGGAGTACGAGCTGACGGAGGAGGGCGAGCGGGAGTATTTCCGGCTGCTGCGGGAAGCGCTCTCCTCGCCCGGTCAGAAGGTCGACATGGTGACCGCGGGCATCGGCTTCATGGTCGACCTGCCGCGCGCCGAGGCCATCGCCCTGCTGAAGCGGCGGGTCGAGTCGCTGCGCGCCTGGCGTGAGGAGATCCGCCTGCACTGGACGCCGGGGGAGGGGGAGGACTGGGGGCACATCGGTGAGATCAGGAGCATGTGGGTCCACACCGCCGAGAGCGGCGAGGAGTGGGCCCTGGGCCTGATCGGGCGGCTGGAGGCCGGCGCCTATGTGATGGCCGACGAGGGCGACCCCTGGGAGGGCCTCAACCCCTCCGGCAACCCCTCCGGCGGCTGACGGGGACCGTCAGTGGTGGAACGCCGTGGCGACGCTCTCCGGGCGGTCCAAGGGGCCTGGCTGGCGGCGCAGTTCGGGCAGCAGCGAGCGCAGGTCGTCCAGGAAGAGGTCCGCCAGGTCGTGCGAGAAGCCGTTGCGGCAGACGACCCGAAGGACTGACAGATCCTCCCGGTTCGGCGGGAAGCTGTAGGCGGGCACCAGCCAGCCGCGCTCCCGCAGGCGCCGTGACACGTCGAAGACGTCGTATCGCGTGATGCTGTCGGTCGTCGTGAATGCGAATACGGGCAGCTCGTCGCCGCGCGTCAGCAGGCGGAAGTCGCCCAGCTCCTCGATGTGCCGGGCGAGGCGGCAGGCGACGTCACGCGCGTTCTGCTGCACGGCGCGGTATCCCTCGCGCCCCAGGCGCAGGAAGGTGTAGTACTGCGCGGCCACCTGCGCGCCCGGACGGGAGAAGTTCAGTGCGAAGGTGGGCATGTCGCCGCCCAGATAGTTGACCCGGAAGACGAGCTCCTCGGGCAGCGCGGAGGCGTCCCGCCACAGCGCCCACCCGACGCCCGGATAGACCAGCCCGTATTTGTGCCCCGAGGTGTTCACGGACGCGACGCGCGGCAGCCGGAAGTCCCACACGAGACCGGGGTCCAGGAAGGGCGCGACCATCGCCCCGGAGGCGCCGTCCACGTGGACGGGGATGTCGAGGCCCGTACGCTCCTGGAGCGCGTCCAGTGCCGCGCACAGGTCGGCCACCGGCTCGTACGACCCGTCGAACGTCGACCCCAGGACGGCCACGACGCCGATCGTGTTCTCGTCGCAGAGCGAGGCGGCCGCCTCGGGGTCGAGGTGG
This sequence comes from Streptomyces sp. NPDC051173, assembly GCF_040689515.1. Taxonomy (NCBI): domain Bacteria; kingdom Bacillati; phylum Actinomycetota; class Actinomycetes; order Kitasatosporales; family Streptomycetaceae; genus Streptomyces; species Streptomyces sp. NPDC051173. The sequence goes on along the minus strand of NZ_JBFBBD010000004.1, from coordinate 205,927 downwards.
AAGCGCTCGCCCTCCATCGGCACCTGGCGCGCCTCGACCTCCCAGAAGGCGCAGAACTTGTCCCAGCAGACCTGCACGTTCGCGCCCATCACCAGATTCGGCCGGGCGTCGGCGGAAGAGGAGCGTCCGGCGTTCGCGAGCGACCAGCGCCGCTTGAAGGCCAGCCCGGCGAGCATGCACGCCTCGCTCGACCCGGTGGTCGAGCAGCCGACGACGGCGGCGGGGCCGGGCGCGTGCCAGAGGTCGGCGAGCATCCGCACGCAGCGTTTCTCCAGCTCCGCGGTACGCGGGTACTCGTCCTTGTCGATCATGTTCTTGTCCCGGCACTCGGCCATCAGCACACCGGCCTGCGGCTCCATCCAGGTGGTGACGAAGGTGGCCAGGTTGAGCCGGGAATTGCCGTCCAGCATCAGCTCGTCGTGGACGAACTGGTACGCCGCGTGCGGTGACATCGGCCCGTCGGGCAGTGCCTCCCGCGGTGGCTCGGCCGCCATCCCGCCGACGGGGTCGGCCTCACCGTAGAAGGGATTGACCGCGTAGCCGCGTTCCGTCGCCTTGCCGGCGCCTCTGTGCAGTGCCATGGCGTTGATGCCTACCACCGGCGCGGGCGCGCCACGCTGGGGACGGTGCCACCCGCGAGGGTGAGGGGGCACCGCCGCCCCGCGCCGGGAACCGGGACCTCCGGCGTCACGCCCGGGGGGAGATGACGACCGCGGTGCCGTATGCGCAGACCTCCGTGCCGACGTCCGCCGCCTCCGTCACGTCGAAGCGGAACATCAGGACCGCGTTCGCGCCGCGCGCCCGGGCCTGCTCCACGAGGCGGTCCATCGCCTGGTTACGGGTCTCCACGAGGGTCTTGGTCAGGCCCTTGAGCTCACCACCGATCAAGGACTTCAGCCCGGCGCCGATCTGGCTGCCGACGTGCCGGGAGCGCACGGTCAGGCCGAAGACCTCGCCGATGACCCGGTCGACCTTGTAACCCGGCACGTCGTTCGTCGTGACCACCAGCACATCGGTCTGGGACTGTCCGCCGCCGTACTCCTCGATGCCCATCGCATCCACCTCCGTGTGTGCAGTTTTGCCGTACACCGGCCGGGACGCATGCCGGGGCGGCGCGGTTGAGCCCGGCCGGGGGCCGGTGTGCTTCGTGGCACTCTGGAACCGGGGGCCAGGCGGTCACGTTGTACTTTTGGGGCCGCACTTCCCCGTCACCCCGCCTGTGCCCGGGCCTCGCACGAGCCTGCGCCCTCGACCCAGGAGCCGTCACCGTGTCCCCCATGACCACACTCGCGCTCGGCCCGCAGTGGCTCGACGCGAACTACCTGATCGACCAGTTCGGTCTGATCGGCGTCCTGGCCATCGTCTTCGCGGAGTCCGGCCTGCTGATCGGGTTCTTCCTGCCGGGTGACTCGCTGCTCTTCACCACCGGCCTGCTCGTCACCACGAACCAGATCGACAAGCCCCTGTGGCTGGTCGCCCTGCTCGTCGTGCTCGCCGCCGTCCTCGGTGACCAGGCGGGCTATCTCTTCGGCCGCAAGGTCGGCCCCGCGCTCTTCAAGCGCCCCGACTCCCGCCTCTTCAAGCAGGAGAACGTGGAGAAGGCGCACGAATTCTTCGAGAAGTACGGCCCGAAGTCGCTGGTCCTGGCGCGTTTCGTGCCCATCATCCGGACGTTCACGCCGATCATCGCCGGCGTGAGCCGGATGAACTACCGCTCCTTCCTGATCTTCAACGTCATCGGCGGCTGCCTCTGGGGCGCCGGGGTCACCCTGCTGGGCGCCGCCCTCGGCAAGGTCGACTTCGTCAACAAGCACATCGAGCTGATCCTCGTCGCCATCGTGCTGATCTCGGTGGTCCCGGTCGCCATCGAGCTGCTGCGCGCCCGCTCCAAGGCGAAGAAGGCGCCCGCTCCCCTCTCCGGCCCCGCGGGCGTGCCCGGCGCCCCAGGCGCGCCCATGCCCCCCTACGACGGCCGTCCGGCCCCGCGCGGCCGTCACGCCAAGCGCTGACGCCCCGTATTTCTCCTGATTTCTCCTGCCGCCGCACGCATGACGGGGCCCCCACTGGGCACCTGGGACACCCATCAGGCATGGTGGCCGTAGCAGCGGCAGGAGGCGTGCGAGGAGCGTGTGGTGGCTGATCGGCAGCGGGGTGGTGCGGACCCGGTCGAGGACCGGAAGCCGCAGTCCGACGAGGCGCGCAGCGCGTTCACCCCACCCCTGGGCGTACCGCTGCCCGGTCCGCCCGAGGACGAGCACCCCACATCGGAATTCGCTGTTCCGGAGGGCGTGGCGGCAGAGCCCGAGAGCGAGCCCGAAGGCTCGGCCTTCACCCTCCCTGCGGGTACCGTGAGCCCCAGCACCACCCAGGGCACGCCCTATGCCGCCTTCACCCCGCCGCACGGCATACCCAAGGTCAGCCTCACCAAGGAGGCGCCCTGGCAGGACCGGATGCGCACGATGCTGCGCATGCCGGTCGGAGAGCGGCCCGTGCCCGAGCGCGCGGAGAAGCCCGACGAGCCCGGCCCGCCCGTACCCCGCGTGCTCGACCTGACCCTGCGCATCGGCGAGCTGCTGCTAGCGGGCGGCGAGGGCGCGGAGGACGTGGAAGCGGCGATGTTCGGCGTCGCGCACGCCTACGGCCTCGGGCGCTGCGAGCCCACCGTCACCTTCACCCTGCTGTCGGTCAGCTACCAGCCGTCCCTGACAGACGACCCCGTCACGGCCAGCCGCACCGTGCGCCGCCGCGGCACCGACTACAACCGGCTCTCCGCCGTCTTCCGGCTCGTCCATGAGATCACCTCGCGCGGGCTGACCCTGGAGGAGGCGTACCGCGGCCTCGCCGAAATACGCCGCAACCGCCACCCCTACCCGGGCTGGGCGCTCACGGCCGCCTCCGGGCTGCTCGCCGGCGCGGCGAGCATGCTGGTCGGCGGCGGGGCCCTCGTCTTCCTGGCGGCGGCAGCGGGCGCGATGCTGGGCGACCGGCTGGCATGGCTGGCGTCCGGGCGCGGGCTGCCGGAGTTCTATCAGTTCGTCGCCGCGGCCATGCCGCCCGCCGCGATGGGCGTGGCCCTCAGCGCCGGACAGGCGCACGTACAGGCCTCGGCGGTCATCACGGGTGGTCTGTTCGCCCTCATCCCCGGACGGGCGCTCGTGGCGGGCGTACAGGACGGCCTGACGGGCTACTACATCACCGCCGCGGCCCGGCTGCTCGAAGTCGGCTACCTCATCGTCGGCATCGTCTGCGGAGTCCTGGTCGTCCTCTACGGAGGCGTGCACATCGGCGGCAGAACGCTGAACCCCGAGGCGGCGCTGCAACACCAGGAGCGGCCGCTGATCCAGATCATCGCCGCGATGCTGCTGGCCTTCTCCTTCGCGGTGCTGCTCCAGCAGGAGCGCAACACCGTCCTGGCGGCCACCCTCAACGGCGGCGTGGCCTGGGTGATCTACGCGGCCCTCGCCGACACCGCCAAGCTCGACCCGGTGCCCGCCACGGCCATCGCCGCCGGGCTCGTCGGCCTCTTCGGCCAGCTGCTGTCCCGCTACCGCTACGCGTCGGCCCTGCCGTACGTCACGGCGGCGATCGGGCCGCTGCTGCCGGGTAGCGCGACGTATTTCGCGCTGCTGAACTTCGCGAGGAACGAGATGAGCGCCGGCATCTCCAGCCTGACCAAGGCGGCGGCGCTGGCGCTGGCCATCGCCATCGGGGTGAACCTGGGCTCGGAGACGGCACGCCTGTTCATCAGGGTCCCGGGAGCGGCGGCGTCCCGCCGGGCGGCGAAGCGGACCCGCGGCTTCTAGAAGGCCCTCCGGAACGCCTTCTCGGCCCGCCTCCCGGAACGCTTCCGGAACGACGAACGCGCGGCCCCGGTGCCCTGGGGGCACTCGGGAACCGCGCGTACGTCAGTCGAACATCGGCACCACTCAGTGGTGCGAGCCGCCCGCGGCCTCCAGGCGCTTGTAGGACGCCTCGATCTCGGCCTCGGCCTCGGCGCGGCCGACCCAGTCGGCGCCCTCGACGGACTTGCCCGGCTCCAGGTCCTTGTAGACCTCGAAGAAGTGCTGGATCTCCAGGCGGTCGAACTCCGACACGTGGTGGATGTCGCGCAGGTGCTCGACGCGCGGGTCGTTCGCCGGGACGCACAGCAGCTTGTCGTCGCCGCCGGCCTCGTCCGTCATACGGAACATGCCGATGGCGCGGCACTTGATAAGGCAGCCCGGGAAGGTCGGCTCGTCGAGGATGACGAGCGCGTCCAGCGGGTCGCCGTCCTCACCCAGGGTGTTCTCGACGAAGCCGTAGTCGGCCGGGTAGCTGGTCGAGGTGAAGAGTCGGCGGTCCAGACGGATGCGACCGGTCTCGTGGTCCACCTCGTACTTGTTCCGCGAACCCTTCGGGATCTCGATGGTGACGTCGAACTCCACGGGTGGCTCCTCCATGATCAACACATACGTCCGATGATGCTGTGTCCTCCCGGGCGGGTGGCTACAGCGGGTGCCATGCTCGCGGCAAGGCGCAGTGATTAAGTGTCTCTCACGCAGGTGTGTGGTGGCGAAAGGGGCTGGTCCGTGGTGCGTGAGTGGTGGCGGAACACCCCGCTGGAGCGGCGCAGGACCGTACGGCTCGTCGCGGTGTCGGCCATGGCCGGCCTCGTCGCCGCGGCGGGCGCGGTGGGGGCTTCCGGGCCCTGGGAGTCCGGCCAGCGCAAGGCCGAGCACGACCGCGCGGCCGCCGGTACGGCGCGCGGCGACGGCCGTCGTGCCGGGCCGCCGGTGCCCACCGCGCCGCCCGTCCTCGCCGCCCTCGGCGGCCGGGCCACCGCGCAGGAACCGACCCGGGACGGCCTCGCCGCCGTGCTCGAACCGCTGCTGAAGGACGCCGCGCTCGGCTCAGACCGGTCGGCGGCGGTGTACGACGCCGCCACCGGCCGGCAGCTCTACGGCTCCGCGCCCGACACCGCCTACACCCCCGCCTCGACGATCAAACCGGCCACCGCGGCGGCGGCGCTCGCCGCGCTCGGGCCGGACCACCGGATCGACACCACGGTCGTGGCGGGCGGCGACGGCATCGTGCTCGTGGGCGGCGGCGACCCCACGCTCACGGCCCACCGGGCCACGGCGGGACCGCAGCAGCCCGCGAGCCTCCAGGCCCTCGCGGAGGCCACCGCGCGCAAGCTGAAGGAACGCGGCACCGACCACACCAAGGTCGCGTACGACACCTCGCTCTACTCCGGGCCGCCCCTGCACGTCATCGGCCCCAACGAGAACATCGCGCCCGTCAGCGCCCTGATGACCGACGAGGGCCGCCTCGACGACTCCGACCACGGACCCGCCGCCCGGTCCGCCGACCCGGCCGGCGACGCGGCCCGGAAGTTCGCGGAGCTGCTTGGCGAGCAGGGCGTCAAGGTCGACGGCGAGGTGACCCAGGGCACGGCCGGGGCGAAAGCGGAACGCATCGCCGCGGTCTCCTCCCCGCCGCTGGGCGCGCTGGTCGAACGCGCCCTCACCAACAGCGACAACGACATCGCCGAGGCCCTCGCCCGGCAGGCCGCCCTCGCCTCCGGGCAGCCCGCGAGCTTCGAGGGCGCGGCGAAGGCGGTCACCGAACACCTCGACAAGCTCGGCCTGCCGGGCGCCCGCATCGCCGACGGCAGCGGCCTCGACCGCGCGGACCAGGTCTCGGCGGCCTTCCTGGCCCAACTGCTCGTACGCGCCGCCGACCCCGCCCACCCCGGGCTGCGCCCGGTCCTGACGGGTCTGCCGGTCGCCGGTTTCACCGGAACGCTGAGCGGCCGGTACGCGGACGAGGAGACGGGCCGCGGGACCGTCCGCGCGAAGACGGGCACGCTGACCGGGGTGAACACACTCGCCGGCACGGCGGTCTCCGCGGACGGCCGCCTCCTGACGTTCGCTTTCATGGCCTCCGGCACGAGCGACGCCGACGCGGCGCAGCGGGTCCTGGACCGCATGGCGACGACGGTGGCGGGCTGCGGCTGCGGGGGCTGACTGCTTTTCCCCCAGCTGCTGCTGGGAGGTGCCTCAACGGGCTGGATTGTGCGGACCGTGTCCAGCGAATTCAGCCCGTCCGGCGTTTGAGGACGCGGCCGCAGGCCGCTCCCGCCGTAGGCGGCGAACCGGCCCGCAGCCCGGGGTCTGGGGCGGAGCCCCAGTTTCGGGAAGGGGCGGGGCTGGGGAACAAAGCGCCGCAGGCGCCAACCGGCCCGCAGACAAGGGGCCCGGGGCGGAGCCCCCACGCGGCGGAGCCGCACATCAGACGCAGCTGGGAAGGGGCGGGGCAGGGGAACGAGCCCGCCGCAGCCGCAGCCGCATGGGAACCCCACCGCAGGGAACCCCTAACCGCCAGCCGTGCGCAGCACGTACGGTGAAGCCATGACGAGCATCGGTGGTGCGGAGATGGTCGACTGGAAGCTCGCGGTCGCGACCGCGACGAGGCTCGTGCGGCCGGGCCCGGAGATCGGCCGGGACGCGGCCCGCGAGGTCGTCGCGGAGCTGAGGCGGCACGCGAAGACGTCGGAGGAGCACGTCCGGGCGTTCACCCGGATGACGCCGCCGGCGTCAGAGGGCGGGGAGCACGACACCCCGGTGCTCATCGTGGACCGGGCGGGCTGGATCAAGGCGAACGTCGCCGGCTTCCGCGCCCTGCTCGGCCCGCTGCTGGAGAAGATGTCGGACCGCCGGGCCAACGTCCCGGGCGGCGCGGTGCTCGGCGCGGTCGGCGGCAAGGTGACCGGCGTGGAGCTGGGCATGCTCCTGTCGTTCCTGGCGTCCAGGGTGCTCGGGCAGTACGAGACGTTCGCGCCCGCCACCCGCGACCTGCCGGGCGCGGCAGTGGGCGGACGGCTGCTGCTGGTGGCGCCGAACATCGTCCACGTGGAGCGCGAACTGGACGTGGATCCGCACGACTTCCGGCTGTGGGTGTGCCTCCACGAGGAGACGCACCGCACGCAGTTCACGGCGGTGCCCTGGCTGCGCGATCACATCGAGGGCGAGATCCAGGCGTTCCTGGGCGAGACGGAGGTCGACCCGGCGACGCTGCTGGAGCGGGTGCGGGAGGCCGCGCAGTCGCTGGCGGGCGGCAGGCCGCCGCAGGACGAGGAGGAGGGCGGGCGCAGCATCGTCGATCTGGTCCAGACGCCCGCGCAGCGCGAGATCCTCGGCCGGCTGACGGCGGTGATGTCCTTGCTGGAGGGGCACGCGGACTATGTGATGGACGGTGTGGGCCCGGCGGTCGTGCCGTCGGTGACGGAGATCCGGGAGAAGTTCCAGCAGCGCCGCGCGACCGGCGCGGGGCGGCTGGACGCGGCGCTGCGCAAGCTGCTGGGGCTGGACGCCAAGCTGCGGCAGTACCGTGATGGCGAGCGGTTTGTACGAGCGGTCGTCGACCAGGTCGGTATGGACGGTTTCAACCGGGTCTGGACGTCCCCGAACACCCTCCCGACCAAGACGGAGATCGCCAAACCGGCGGACTGGGTCGCGCGGGTGCACGGAAAGACGGAATCCTGAAGCGGACGCTCCACCTCCGGGTAGAACGCTTCCGTAATCACCCGTCCGAGGGACCGTGAGCCAGGGGTGGGCGTGCGATGCTCGGGTAATGGCTCGCTTCTGTCACCATCGACGCACACAGCGTGACTGAGGCTCGAAGCTCGCGCAGCTCCGACCATCTCCATATGGAACGATTGGACACACGGACATGGGTCCACATCCCGCGGTCGCCGCGATACGCCTGGCGGTCCGCCGCGTACTTCACGACGTCCTCACCCCCACCACACCCGCATCCGTACCCCCCACCCCCGCCGAGCGGTCCCCGCTCGTCCTGGTCGCCTGCTCCGGCGGCGCCGACTCCATGGCCCTGGCCTCCGCCCTGGCCTTCGAGGCGCCCAAGCTCGGCATCAGGGCCGGGGGAGTCACCGTCGACCACGGCCTCCAGCACGGCTCCGACATCCGCGCCGCCGAGGTCGTCAGCAGGATGACGGCCCTCGGCCTCGACCCCGTCGAGGCCGTCGCCGTCTCCGTCGGCAGGGAAGGCGGTCCGGAGGCCGCCGCCCGCGACGCCCGTTACGCCGCCCTGGACGCCGTCGCCGAGCGGCACGGAGCCGCCGCGATCCTGCTCGGCCACACCCGCGACGACCAGGCGGAGACCGTGCTCCTCGGGCTCGCCCGCGGCTCCGGCATCCGCTCGCTGTCCGGCATGGCCGTCGCCTCCGGCGTCGGCGGCCGCTACCGCAGGCCCTTCCTCGGCCTGGACCGCCAGACGGCCCGCAAGGCGTGCATGGTCCAGTCGCTCCCCGTCTGGGACGACCCGCACAACGTCGACCCCGCCTACACCCGTTCCCGGGTCCGCCACGAAGCACTGCCCGTCCTGGAGAAGGCACTCGGCAAGGGCGTGGTCGAGGCCCTCGCCCGCACCGCCCAGCTCTCGCGTGACGACGCCGACGCGCTCGACGGCTGGGCCGCCGCCGTCGAGCCCTCCGTGCGGGACGACAGCGGCGCCCTGGAGGCCGCGAAGCTGTTCGCCCTGCCCCCCGCCGTCCGCCGCCGGGTGCTGCGCCGCGCGGTCATCTCGGCGGGCGCACCGGCCGGTTCGCTCTTCGCCCGGCACATCGAGGAAGTCGACCGGCTGATCACCGGTTGGCGCGGTCAGGGGGCCATCAATCTGCCCGGGCGCGTCGCGGTCCGCAGGCAGGGTGGCAGACTGGTCCTTCGGCAGGGCTGATTCGAACGAGTGCGAACGAGCACGACTCGCCTCGAACAGGCCGGATGAGACAGAGCCGGACGAGCCTTCAACGAACGAGAGTGGCGCGGGTGGACGACAAGGACATGGGCACCGACCTCAAGTCGGTGCTCATCACCAAGGAAGAGATCGACGCGAAGCTGGCGGAGCTGGCGGCGAAGATCGACGCGGAGTACGCGGGCAAGGACCTGCTCATCGTCGGTGTCCTCAAGGGCGCCGTGATGGTGATGGCGGACCTGGCGCGCGCGCTGTCCACCCCCCTCACGATGGACTGGATGGCCGTGTCCTCGTACGGCGCGGGCACCCAGTCCTCCGGTGTGGTCCGGATCCTCAAGGACCTCGACACCGACATCAAGGGCAAGGATGTCCTGATCGTCGAGGACATCATCGACTCCGGCCTGACGCTGTCCTGGCTGCTGTCGAACCTCGGCTCGCGGGAGCCCGCCTCCCTCAATGTCGTCACCCTCCTGCGCAAGCCGGAGGCGGCCAAGGTCGCCATCGACGTGAAGTGGGTCGGCTTCGACATCCCGAACGAGTTCGTCGTCGGTTACGGCCTCGACTTCGCCGAGAAGTACCGCAATCTGCCCTTCGTGGGCACGCTCGCGCCGCACGTCTACGGCGGCTAGGGCCCAGGCCCGGACGGGACTCCCACGCGTGCGGGAACCGACTGGTGGTTCCCGCCGTTGGAGCATGGGAAGGCGGGTTGGTTGACCGCCTGCGGCGGCGTCGGGTGACAATGCTGGGGTACCGTCCGAAGGTCAGTCTTTTCAATCTTTTTCAAGGTCGAGCAGAACACCGTACGCACGCACCCCCTGACAGGGGCGGCCGTGCCTCACTGTGGCAGGAGGGACGGGGCGCTCGCGCCCCGTATGGATGGACGTGAAGCGCTACTTCCGTGGGCCGGTCATGTGGATCGTGCTGGCCGTCCTCGCCGTGGTCGTGTTGATGCAGGTCGTCGGCTCGTCCGGCGGCTACAAGTCGGTGGACACCAGCCAGGTCGTCAATGCGATCAACAAGGACCTGGTGAAATCGGCCGAGCTGACCACCGGCGACGAGAACAAGATCAAGGTCGAGCTCAAGGACGGCCAGAAGGTCAAGGGCAGCGGCAAGATCCAGGCGAACTACATCGGCGACCAGGGCGTCGACCTCGCCAAGACCTTGCAGGCCAAGGCCGACTCCAAGCAGATCTCCGACGGCTACAACGTCTCGACGTCGAAGCAGAACCCCTTCATCGGGGTACTGCTCTCGCTGCTGCCGTTCGTCCTGATCGTCGTGGTCTTCCTCTTCCTGATGAATCAGATGCAGGGCGGCGGCTCCCGAGTCATGAACTTCGGGAAGTCCAAGGCCAAGCTGATCACCAAGGACACCCCGAAGACGACCTTCGCCGATGTGGCCGGGTCGGACGAGGCGGTCGAGGAACTCCACGAGATCAAGGAGTTCCTCCAGGAGCCGGCGAAGTTCCAGGCCGTGGGAGCCAAGATCCCCAAGGGCGTCCTGCTCTACGGCCCGCCCGGTACGGGCAAGACCCTGCTCGCGCGCGCCGTCGCCGGCGAGGCGGGCGTCCCCTTCTATTCGATCTCGGGCTCCGACTTCGTCGAGATGTTCGTGGGTGTCGGCGCCTCGCGCGTCCGTGACCTCTTCGAGCAGGCCAAGGCCAACGCCCCGGCCATCGTCTTCGTCGACGAGATCGACGCCGTCGGCCGGCACCGTGGCGCGGGCCTCGGCGGCGGTCACGACGAGCGCGAGCAGACCCTCAACCAGCTGCTGGTCGAGATGGACGGCTTCGACGTGAAGGGCGGCGTCATCCTGATCGCCGCCACGAACCGCCCGGACATCCTCGACCCGGCGCTGCTGCGCCCGGGCCGCTTCGACCGGCAGATCGCCGTCGACCGCCCGGACATGCAGGGCCGTCTGGAGATCCTCAAGGTTCACCAGAAGGGCAAGCCGGTCGCCCCGGACGTCGACCTGGGCGCTGTCGCCCGTCGTACGCCCGGCTTCACCGGTGCGGACCTGTCGAACGTGCTGAACGAGGCGGCGCTGCTCACCGCGCGCAGCGACAAGAAGCTGATCGACAACCACTCCCTGGACGAGGCGATCGACCGTGTCGTGGCCGGACCGCAGAAGCGGACCCGGATCATGAGCGACAAGGAGAAGAAGATCACCGCCTACCACGAGGGCGGTCACGCCCTGGTCGCGGCGGCGTCCCCGAACTCCGACCCGGTGCACAAGATCACGATCCTGTCCCGCGGCCGCGCGCTCGGCTACACCATGGTCCTGCCCGACGAGGACAAGTACTCCACCACGCGCAACGAGATGCTCGACCAGCTGGCGTACATGCTGGGCGGCCGCGCGGCCGAGGAGCTCGTCTTCCACGACCCGACCACCGGTGCGGCCAACGACATCGAGAAGGCCACGGCCACGGCCCGCGCGATGGTCACGCAGTACGGCATGACCGAGCGGCTCGGCGCGATCAAGTTCGGCTCGGACAACAGCGAGCCGTTCCTGGGCCGTGAGATGTCGCACCAGCGCGACTACTCCGAAGAGGTCGCGGCCCTGGTCGACGAAGAGGTCAAGAAGCTCATCGAGACCGCGCACAACGAGGCGTGGGAGATCCTCGTCGAGAACCGCGACGTCCTCGACAACCTGGTTCTGGCCCTCCTGGAGAAGGAGACGCTGAACAAGGAGGAGATCGCCGAGGTCTTCAAGCACATCGTGAAGCGCCCGGCCCGCCCGGCGTGGACCGGTTCCTCGCGCCGTACGCCCTCCACCCGCCCGCCGGTGCTCTCCCCCAAGGAGCTCGCACCGAGCAACGGCGGCCAGCCCGTGGAGCAGGTCGACCTCCCGGACGACACCCGCCCGGAGCTCTGAGCCGGGAACAACAGCTGGACCCGGGCACATCACAGAGCCCGGAATGGATGCCGCGCCCCCCAGGTTATTAGCCTGGGGGGCGCGGCTTTCCGCATCGTGGCCGCCGTCGGCCCGTACGTACGCATGAGAGAACGAGGCAACTCCATGACCGACCCGGTGACGCTGGACGCCGAGAGCTCCATCGGCGCATTCGACGAGAAGCGGGCCGAGAACGCCGTCCGTGAGCTGCTGATCGCGGTGGGTGAGGACCCCGATCGTGAGGGGCTCCGCGAGACGCCGGCGCGCGTGGCTCGTGCGTACAAGGAGATATTCGCCGGGCTGTGGCAGCAGCCGGAGTCGGTGCTGACCACGACCTTCGACATCGGGCACGACGAGATGGTGCTCGTCCGCGACATCGAGGTCTACAGCACCTGTGAGCATCACCTGGTGCCGTTCCACGGTGTGGCGCACGTCGGCTACATCCCCGCGACCAGCGGCAAGATCACGGGTCTGTCGAAGCTGGCCCGCCTGGTGGACGTCTACGCCCGCCGCCCGCAGGTCCAGGAGCGGCTCACCACGCAGATCGCGGATTCGCTGATGGAGATCCTGGAGCCGCGCGGTGTGATCGTGGTCGTCGAGTGCGAGCACATGTGCATGTCGATGCGGGGCATCCGCAAGCCCGGCGCCAAGACGCTGACCTCGGCCGTACGCGGCCAGCTGCGCGACGCCGCGACCCGCGCCGAGGCCATGAGCCTGATCATGTCCTCCCGCTGAGACGCGAGAACGCGGGCCGCGGAAAACGAAGCCGCCCGTCACGACCTCGGTCGTGACGGGCGGCTTCGCTGTGTGCGGCGGGGGTCAGGCGCTGAGGCGGCTGCCCATCCACTGGAGGGTGCCGGGGATCTCACGGCGCCAGGTGTTGAAGTTGTGGCCACCGGATTCCAGGATCATCGAGGAGACGCGGGTGGGGTGCTGCTTGGCCCCGTCGATGAACTTCAGGGTGTCCCCGTAGTTGTGCTCGCCCTGCTTGCTGCTGGTCACCAGGAGGGAGACGGGCGGCAGCGGCTTGTTCTTCAGCCGCCACATCAGGTCGTTCTCCTTCTCCAGCTTCTTCTTCTGCGGGCCGTCGCCGAAGAGCTTGCCGGTCGTGGCGTCCTGGGCGGCCTCGTAGTAGCCGGACAAGGCGGCGGCGGCGCCGTAGGAGTCCGGGTGACGCATGGCGAACTTCAGTGCGCAGTAGCCACCGGTGGAGTCACCGATCACGCCCCAGTTCGCGGCCTTCATGCCGATGCGGTACTGCTCGGAGAGCCCTTTGCGCAGGTCCTTGGTGAAGAAGGTCTCGGTCTGCGGGCCGCCGGGTATGTCTATGCACTCGGTGTCGCGGGGCGGGGCGACCGTCGGGCGCATCATCACCAGGATGGTGGGCTGCATCTTCTTCGCCTTGGCGAGCTTCTGCGCCTCCTGCGGGTAGTGCAGGCCCTTGATCAGGGCTTCGGCGGTGCCGGGGAAGCCAGTCAGGACGACCGAGGCGGGAAAGGTCTTGTGGGCGTACTGCGGCTGGAAGTACTCCGGCGGGAGGTAGACGAACGCCGGGCTCACGATCTTGGACTCGGACCCTTTGATGTTGACCTTCTCGACCTTGCCCGCGATCGAGGGCACCGAGCCGTGGCCCTTCACCTGCTGGATGCCGAGGACCTCGACCGGCTTGCTGCCGGCGCTGTGGTCGACGACGACGCCCTGGCCCTTCTCCATACCGAAGAGGTCCGCCCAGGAGGCGAAGAAGCCGAAGGACTGGTTCGCCCAGAGGCCGATCGCGGCGAACAGCGTCAGCTGGGTGGCGAGCATCATGCCGAACCGGCCCAGGACCGACCCGACGCTCTTCTTGCCCAGACGGGGCCAGAGCCAAATGGTCAACGCGAAGAGCACTACCGCCGCCGCTATGGCAAGCAGCAGAACCGCCATGCTGGTGAGACCCATGAGGTGCTTTCTGCCGAGCGGCCGACGCGGGCCGCGGAATGGTTACTTCTTTCCGGGCTCGGCCCCCGGCGGAACCTCAACCCCGAAACCGTCGTCCTACAGGGCGCACATTGTCCGGGCGCTGCCGCCAGAAGGCGCAGGACCACTCGACAGGACGACGGGAAGAGATGTCTGTCAGGGTAGATGGCAAAAAGTCCGATGGGGTTCCCGAGGGAACCAAGCGACCTTCGAGGCTTGCGCGTATCGCCAAGGGGCCACGGCCCGAGAACGTGCCGACCGTGGTGGGATGGGTCGGCATCATCATCGGCCTGATGAACCTCGCGGCCGGCGTCTTCCCGCGGTTCCGCCTGAGCAAGGTCCACACCTGGGCCGAGGTCCTCCCCGGCACCGTGACCCAGCTCGCCGCGGCCGGCTCCATCGTCGTCGGCATCCTCATGCTGATGCTGGCCCACGGCCTCATCCGGGCCAAGAAGCGGGCCTGGGTCGCCGCCGTCGTCGTCCTGCCGGTCGGTGCGGCCGCCCAGCTGATCTACCGGCACTCGGTCATCGGCACGATCTGCTCGCTGGCGCTCTTCGCCTACCTGGTCTGGCACAAGCCCTCCTTCACGGCCCTGCCCGACCCGCGCAGCCGCTGGAAGGCGGTGGCGAACTTCATCATCATGGGTGGCGTCAGCTTCACCCTGGGCTGGATCATCGTCGGCTCGCAGTACAAGCACATGGTCGGCGACCCCTCCGTCCTCGAGCAGATCGAGCACGTGATCTGGGGCCTCTTCGGCTTCGAGGGCTCGATCCGCTACACCGACCACGTCGACTACACCGTCGGCTACTCCCTCGGCGCCCTGGGCCTGCTGACCGTCGCCTCCACGGCCTACCTCGCCTTCCGCCCGGCGTACCCGGCCGCGGTCCTCACCGAGGAGGACGAGGACCGGCTGCGCGAGCTGCTCGCCAAGCACGGCGCGCGCGACTCGCTCGGCCACTTCGCGCTCCGCCGCGACAAGAGCGTCGTCTTCTCCCCGTCGGGCAAGGCCGCCGTCTCCTACCGCGTCGTCTCCGGTGTGATGCTCGCCAGCGGTGACCCGATCGGTGACGTCGAGGCGTGGCCGGGCGCGATCGAGAAGTTCATGGAGCTGGCCAAGCGCCACTCCTGGACCCCCGCCGTCGCCGGCTGCAGCGAGACCGGTGGCGAGGTCTGGACCCGCGAGACCGGTCTGGACGCGCTGGAGATGGGCGACGAGGCCATCGTCGACGTCGACGACTTCTCCCTCACCGGGCGCGCGATGCGCAACGTCCGCCAGATGGTCAAGCGCATCGAGCGCAACGGCTACGAGACCAAGGTGCGCCGTGTCGGCGAGCTCAGCCCCGAGGAGCTGACCGCCGTCCAGCAGGCCGCCGAGGCCTGGCGCGACACCGAGGACGAGCGCGGCTTCTCGATGGCCCTGGGCCGCATCGGCGACCCCAAGGACCTCGACGCCGTCATCGCCACCGCCCACAAGGCGCCGGGGGAGGGCGAGGAGCCCGGTCCCTTCGGCGACCTGCAGGCCATGCAGCACTACGTGCCCTGGGGCCCGGACGGCCAGTCGCTGGAGCTGATGCGCCGCGACCGCAGCGCCGACCCCGGCATGAACGAGCTCCTCATCGTCGCCTTCCTCCAGGCCGCGCCCGACCTGAAGATCAAGCGCCTGTCGCTGAACTTCGCGTTCTTCCGCTCCGCCCTGGAGCGCGGCGGGAAGCTCGGCGCCGGCCCGGTCGTCCGCGTCCAGCGCGCGGTGCTGGTCTTCCTCTCGCGCTGGTTCCAGATCGAGTCGCTGTACAAGTTCAACGAGAAGTTCCGGCCCCGCTGGGAGCCCCGCTTCATCGTCTTCCCGAACAACCGCGACCTGCCGCGCATCGGCTTCGCGATGATGCAGGCGGAGGGCTTCCTGGAGCTGCCGCGCCTGCTGCGCCGCCGCCCGGCGGAGCCCAAGGAGTTCATGGACGAGGAGAAGGTCTCGGCCGCGGAGGTCACGCGCGCCGCGTGACCGTACGGCGGAGGCCCGGGGCCCCGTCCGGCAGCGAAGAGCTGCCGGGCGGGGCCCCGCCCGTATGCGGCGGCCGTGCCGCGCCCGGCGACGGCAACGCGCAGCTCGGCCAACGGGCAGGCGGCGCGCCCTTCACCGCACGCCCTAGGCTGGTGGCATGAGTGCGTTGCGTGGTCGATTCGGGCCGGTCGGTCTGCCGGAGTGGGACCGCTGTGCGGTGATGGGCGTGGTCAACGTCACGCCCGACTCGTTCTCCGACGGCGGCCGTTGGTTCGACACCGAAGGGGCGGTCAAGCGAGGTCTGGACCTGGCCGCCCAGGGGGCCGACCTGGTCGACGTGGGCGGCGAGTCGACCCGCCCGGGTGCGGCCCGGGTGGACGAGCGCGAGGAGCTGCGCCGGGTGATCCCGGTGGTCCGCGGGCTGGCGGCCGAAGGGGTGGTGGTGTCCGTGGACACCATGCGCGCCTCGGTCGCGGAGGCGGCCGTCGAGGCGGGCGCGGTGCTGGTCAACGATGTGAGCGGCGGCATGGCGGACCCGGCGATGGTGCCGGTGGTGGCCACCGCCGGGGTGCCGTTCGTGGTGATGCACTGGCGCGGTTTCAGCGAGGGCATGAACAGCCGGGCGGTCTACGGCGATGTGGTCGGCGAGGTCCTCGGCGAGCTGCGGCAGCGGCTGGACGCCGTGGTCGCCGCCGGAGTGGCCCCGGAGCGGCTGGTCGTCGACCCCGGCCTGGGCTTCGCGAAGACCGCGGACCACGACCTGGCCCTGGTCGCCCAGCTGGCCAGGCTCCGCAGGGAGCTGGGGCTGCCGATGCTGGTGGCCGCCTCCCGGAAGCGCTTCCTCGGCCGCGTGCTGGCCGGTGACGACGGCGGCAGCCCGCCCCCGGCGCGGGAGCGGGACGCGGCGACGGCCGCGGTGTCGACGATCGCCGCGCGCGAGGGCGCGTGGGCGGTGCGGGTGCACGAGGTACGGGCCAGCGCCGACGCGGTGCGGGTGGTGCGCGCCGTGGACCTGGCGGCGGAGACGGCGGGGGTGGCGATGGTGGCAGAGGCGGCGGGCGCCCCGGGCGCCGAGGGGGCCGAGTGAGCACGGCCCGTACGGACAGCGAGCGGGTCGAGCTGGCGAACACCGCGCTCTACGAGGCGGTGGAGCGCGGCGACACGGTGGCCATGGGGCAGCTGTGGCTGGACGACCCCGGGACCGAGGTGTCCTGCGTGCACCCGGGGTGGCCGGTGCTGCGCGGGCGGAGCGAGGTGCTCCGTTCGTATGCGCTGATCATGGCGAGCACCGACTACATCCAGTTCTTCCTGACGGACGTCGAGGTCGCGGTGGCCGGTGACACGGCGCTGGTGACCTGCACCGAGAACATCCTCAGCGGCGGCCCGTCCGAGACGGAGGGCGAGCTCGGGCCGCTGGTGGGCCAGCTGGTCGTGGCGACCAACACCTTCCGCCGGGTGGGCGACGAGTGGAAGGTGTGGTCGCACCACGGCTCGCCCGTGCTCGCGGGGCGTGAGGACGAGGACGAGGAGGGCCCGGAGGACAGGGAGGGCACGAACGGTCCGGAGGGGGCGTGACGGCCGGCCGGACGTCAGCACGGGAATGCGCCGAGCCACTCGTTCGGGGTGCCCGGCGGTCGGGTAGGGGTGAGGCACGGGTCCGGGGGTAAGCGCCGCGCGACCGCCCGGGGGCCCCGCGATTCCCTGTCCGTAACGTTCTTTGGCATCCGTGAACATCCGTACATGTCGTCGCGTATCGGCAGCGCACCATGGCGTCCGGGTGCGAGCGCTGTCGGTGCTCGCAGGTAGATTCGAAGTGGGTACCCCGGCCGACGGGGGGACGGGCGATGTGCCGGCGGTGCCGGTACGCACTCGCCATACCGACGACCAGCAGGAGTGATTCGTGTGGATCGTGTCGCGCTGCGCGGCCTGAAGGCCCGCGGGCACCACGGGGTTTTCCCCCGGGAACGCGAGGAGGGCCAGACCTTCATCGTGGACCTGGTGCTGAGCCTGGACACCCGGCCCGCCGCGGCCACCGATGACCTCACGAAGACCGTGCACTACGGCGTGGTGGCGGAGGAGGTGGTCGACGTCGTCCAGGGCGAGCCCGTCGACCTGATCGAGACCCTCGCCGAGCGGATCGCCCAGGTGTGTCTGAAGCACGAAGCGGTGCGGGAGGTGGAGGTCGTGGTGCACAAGCCCGACGCCCCCATCACCGTGCCTTTTGACGATGTGACGATCACTATTACGCGGAGCCGAGTATGAGCAGCAGCGACCCGACCGTGCAGCCGGTGCCCGCCTCCGTGGTGGAGCAGGTGGACGCCGCCGATGTGACCTTGAGCAACCCCAAGCGGGCCGTGATCTCGCTGGGCAGCAATCTCGGCAACCGCCTGGAGACCCTCCAGGGCGCGATCGACGCGCTGGAGGACACGCCCGGCCTGCGGGTCAAAGCGGTCTCCCCGGTGTACGAGACGGAGCCGTGGGGCGTCGAGCCGGGCACCCAGCCGGCGTATTTCAACGCCGTCGTCCTGGTGAAGACCACCCTCCCGCCGGACTCCCTGCTGGAGCGCGGGCACGCGATCGAGGAAGCCTTCGAGCGGGTGCGGGACGAGCGGTGGGGCCCGCGGACGCTCGACGTCGACATCGTCAGCTATCAGGACGTCCTCTCCGACGACCCCGTCCTCACGCTGCCGCACCCGCGCGTCCACGAGCGCGCCTTCGTGCTGGCGCCGTGGCACGACGTGGACCCGGAGGCCGTGGTCCCGGGGCACGGCGCGGTCGTCGAGCTGCTTGCCCAGGTCGGGCTCGAAGGGGTCGCACCCCGGGTAGACCTGGAACTCCGGCTGCCCGAGTAGGCGCCCGGCCGAGGAAACGTACGAGATGAGGAGCGAGGGCGCGGAGCGGTCCGCTCCGCGATCTGCTCACGGAGGAGCTGACCGGTGAAGCAACTGCGGGTCAGGGTGCTGGCCGGGCTGTTCGTCGTGGCCGGGGTGGTGTCCTGGGCGGGAGCCCGGCTGTGGGACGCCTTCGGCACACTGCCGAGCGTGCCCGTGGCGGCGCCCATCGTGCTGGCCGTCATCGCCGTCGTGCTGGCCGCGACGGCGCTCTCGCTGCGCGCCCGGCTGCGGGCGCAGCGCGAGCGGCGCCCCGGCGCGAAGGGCGTCGACCCCCTGGTGGCCGCCCGCGCGGTGGTCTTCGGCCAGGCGAGCGCGCTGGTGGCGGCCCTGGTCGGGGGCATGTACGGGGGCGTGGGCGCGTTCCTGCTGCTGGCCGGCCTGGACAACAACCCGGCCCGCCGGGACCAGACGATCTACGCCGGGGTGTCGGTGCTCGCGGCCGTCTGCGTCATGGTGGCGGCGTTCTTCCTGGAGCGGGTCTGCCGCCTGCCGGAGGACGACGACGAAGAGGAGGGGCCGGGGGCGGCTCGGGCTTGAGGGGTTGCTGGCGCTTGCGGTGGGCTTGTTCCCCAGCCCCGCCCTTTCCCGAAACCGGGGGCAAGCCCCCAGGCCCCCGCAACACGCTTCGCCGCGTTGTCCTCAAACGCCGGACGGGCTGGAAAACCAGCCCGTCCGGCGTTTGAGGACGCGCCCGGAGGGCGCTGGGGTCCGGGGTCCCCCCGGTTTCGGGAAGGGGCGGGGCTGGGGAAAAAGCCCGCCGCAGGCGCCAACAACCCGCACCGCAGAGGGGGTCACGCGGCGCACCCGCACAGGCCTCACTCCGCCGCCAGTCGCCCCCGCGTCGCGCCGCCGCCGAACGTCGCCGGGAGGAGGCCCGTCAGGATGATGCCGCCCAGGAGCGCGCCGCACAGGGCGCGCGCCGGGTGGGGGGCGTGGGGGTCGTACGGGGCGGCGTAGTCGGAGACGTCGTGCTCGGCGAGGGCGCGCGCCTGGCGGGCCAGGGAGTCCGCGTCGCCGGTCACGTGGAGGACCGCCGGGCCGCCCCTGGGCACCAGGGCGCGGGCCGTGGCCAGATGGCGTTCCGCCTCGGCCAGCCGGGTGCGGGCGCGGCAGCCGATCGCGCCCCGGTGGGTGCCGATGAAGTCCCGCGCCGCCGCGACCTCGCTCCGCGCGGCGCTCAGCGCCCGCTCCACGCGCCGCTGGGCGCGCCCCTCGTCGGCCAGGGCACCGGCCTCCGCGTCGAGGACGCCGGCGGTCTCCTGGAGGCGTCGCAGCACCGCCCGCGGGTCGTACCGCCCGCTCGCGATCTCCCGGTGGGCCTCCGCCAGCGCCTGTTCGGCGTCCGCCACCCGCCCGCCGTCCGCCGTGCCGGTGGCCAGGGCCTCGGCCAGGCTCGCCTCCGCGTCGGCCAGGGCGACCGGCAGCCGGGCGGCCGTGCCGGTGAGCTCGCGGGCGCGGCGCAGCGCCGAGGTGGTGAGCGTGCGGGCCTGCGCGAGGGCGGCCTCGGCGGCGCGCAGGGAGATCGCCGCGCCGTCGGCGTCGCCCTCCGCCAGGGAGCGGCGGGCCTCGGCCAGGCCCGCCGTGGCGAAGGCGAGGCGGTCACGGGCCTCGGCGGGGTGCCGGGTCACGGGGGAGAGCGCGGCCTTGGCGCAGCAGTCGGCGAGCGAGGCCAGCGCGGCCTCCGCGGTGTCGACGCGCGGCCCGAGCGCCCGCGCGATCTCCTCGGCGTGCTCCAGGATGCCGGTGGCGTTGACCTTCAGGGCCCGCAGCCGGTCGAAGGCCCCGGACTCCGCGTCCAGCCGGCGGTTGGCGCTGGTGCAGTGGGAGCAGATCTCGTCCAGGGTGCGGCGGCGGATCTCGTCGTCCTCGTACGGGGCGTCGTCCAGGCCCTGTCGCAGCCGGAAGGCGTAGGCGAGCTCGCTCCTCGCGTAGGCGACGGCCTCGGCGAAGGGGCGGGTGGCCGACTTGCCCAACTGGGCCGTGGTGAAGAGGAGTTCCTCGGCGCTCGTGCGGACCGCGTCGTCGGTCTCGACGAGGTTGCGCGCGGCCTCGGCCTCCAGTTCGGGCAGCGGGGTGAGCGGCTGGGCCAATCGGGCGAGGCCGGGCGGGGTGGAGGTGGCGACGGTGGGCCGCTCCCGCCGGGCGGCGCGGCGGTGGGCGGCCCGGCGGGAGCAGAAGCAGAGGTAGAGGCCGGTGAGCAGGGCCAGGACGGCCACCGTCACCGGCAGCCACACCCGGCGGTGGCCCGGCACGAGCCCGTCGCCGCCCGGGTCGCTGCTGCCCGGTGAGATCGCGGGGAGCTGCACCGGCTTGCCCTGGAGCACGGCGCCGTAGCCCTCGGCGGCGCCGATGGCCGCGCCCGCCCAGTCGTGCTGGGCCAGGGCGGGCGCGATGGCGGTGGCGGAGACGGTCTTCAGCTGCTGCGGGCGGAAGCCGGAGTCGGGGGCGGCGGAGACCGCGTACTGCCGCTCGTGGGTGGCGATGGCGAGCAGCACGTCGTGCGGGCCCAGGCCGTTGCGGTCGGCGGTGGCGTTCGCCCAGTCGTGCCCGGAGCGGCCGGAGAAGTCGCGCACGTAGGTGACGTACAGCTGGACGTGGTGGGCGGTGTGCAGCCGGTTGAGGGCGCTGTTGACCTGCGAGCGGCGCTGGCCCAGCGCGCCGACGGTGTCGGTGATCCGGCCGCCGGTGTCCAGGTCGAGGGGCGTGTCGGCGCGGGCGGCCGGGCCCGGGAGCGTGAGCGCGCACAGCGTGAGGAGGGCGAGGGGAGCCCTGACCCGGGCCCGGCCCGGCGCCCCCGGCCCGTACCGCCTGGAAAGCCGTGTCACATTTGGGAGCGTATGGCGGTACTGCCCGACTCGCTACCGGGAGCTCGTAGCCCTCCACGGAGCGTATTCGCGCCCGGCTCGCGCCGGGCTCACTCCCCGCGGCGCCGGATCTTGCTGCCCAGCCACACCAGTGGGTCGTACTTACGGTCGGTGGCCCGCTCCTTGAGCGGGATCAGCGCGTTGTCCGTGATCTTGATGTGTTCGGGGCAGACCTCCGTGCAGCACTTGGTGATGTTGCAGTAGCCCAGGCCGTGCTCGTCCTGCGCGGCGCGCTTGCGGTCGATGCCCGCCTCGGCCGCCGCGTCCAGGGGGTGCATGTCCAGCTCGGCGACGCGCATCAGGAAACGGGGCCCGGCGAAGGCCGGCTTGTTCTCCTCGTGGTCGCGCACCACATGGCAGGTGTCCTGGCACAGGAAGCACTCGATGCATTTGCGGAACTCCTGCGACCGGCCGACGTCCTCCTGCTTCATCCGGTAGTCCCCGGCCGCCACTCCCGGCGGCGGTACGAAGGCGGGCACCTCGCGGGCCTTCGCGTAGTTGAAGGACACGTCCGTCACCAGGTCCCGCAGCACCGGGAAGGCCCGCATCGGGGTGACCGTCACCGTCGCGTCCGGATCGAGGGAGGACATCCGGGTCATGCACATCAGCCGCGGCCTGCCGTTGATCTCCGCGCTGCACGAACCGCACTTGCCCGCCTTGCAGTTCCACCGGACGGCCAGGTCGGCGGCCTCGGTGGCCTGGAGCCGGTGGATGACGTCGAGGACCACCTCGCCCTCGTTGACGGCCACGGTGTAGTCGACGAGACCCCCGCCGTCCGCATCACCCCGCCAGACCCGGAAATGGGCGTCGTAACTCAAGTCGTCAACTCCTCGTCCGTCAGGTACTTCACCAGCTCGTCCTTCTCGAAGAGCGCCAGCAGGTCGCCGCGGATCGGCGGCATCTCGCGCCGGGCCACCCGCACCAGCCCCAGCAGGGGATCGGCCGCCGCGGAACCCGGGCTCTCCTCCGACAGCCGGCACACGAGGTTCACCCGGCGCCACTGCCGGTCCATCGCCGGGTGGTCGTCGCGCGTGTGCCCGCCCCGGCTCTCCGTGCGCTCCAGGGCCGCGCGCGCCACGCATTCGCTGACCAGCAGCATGTTCCGCAGGTCCAGGGCCAGGTGCCAGCCGGGGTTGAACTGCCGGTGCCCCTCCACCCCCGCCCGCCGGGAGCGGTCCCGCAGCGCCGCGAGCCGGCGCAGCGCCTCCGACATCTCGGGGCCCTTGCGGATGATCCCCACCAGGTCGTTCATCGACTGCTGGAGCTCCTGGTGGAGGGTGTACGGATTCTCCGCCGGGCCCTGCGAGACGGCCGGGTCGCCGCCCTCGGCGCCGAACGGGCGCAGCGCCTCCGCCTCGGCCGCCTCGATGTCGGCATCGGCCGCGGCCGGCCGCTCCGCCGCCGCGAGCCCCGCCGCGTAGCGGGCGGCGTGGAGTCCGGCCCGCCGCCCGAAGACCAGCAGGTCGGAGAGGGAGTTGCCGCCCAGCCGGTTGGAGCCGTGCATGCCGCCCGCGACCTCGCCCGCGGCGAAGAGGCCGGGCACGCCGACCGCCGCCGCCGTGTCCGGGTCGACGTCCACCCCGCCCATCACGTAGTGGCAGGTGGGCCCGACCTCCATCGGCTCGGCGGTGATGTCCACGTCCGCCAGCTCCTTGAACTGGTGGTGCATGGAAGGGAGTTTGCGGCGGATGTCCTCGGCGGGCAGCCTGCTGGAGATGTCGAGGAAGACCCCGCCGTGCGGGCTGCCGCGGCCGGCCTTCACCTCGGAGTTGATGGCGCGGGCCACCTCGTCGCGGGGGAGCAGCTCGGGCGGGCGGCGGTTGTGGTCGGGGTCCTTGTACCAGCGGTCGCCCTCGTCCTCGGACTCCGCGTACTTCTCCTTGAAGACGTCCGGGACGTAGTCGAACATGAACCGCTTGCCGTCGCTGTTGCGCAGCACCCCGCCGTCGCCGCGCACGGACTCGGTGACCAGGATGCCCTTGACGGACGGCGGCCAGACCATGCCGGTCGGGTGGAACTGCACGAACTCCATGTTGATCAGCGACGCCCCGGCGAGCAGCGCGAGCGCGTGCCCGTCGCCCGTGTACTCCCAGGAGTTGGACGTCACCTTGAAGGACTTGCCGATGCCGCCGGTGGCCAGCACCACGGCCGGGGACTCGATGGTGAAGAAGCGGCCGGACTCGCGCTCGTAGCCGAAGACGCCGGAGACGCGCTCACCGCTCTTGAGCAGGCGGGTGACCGTGCACTCCTGGAAGACCTTCAGCCGGGACTCGTAGTCGCCGGTCTCCCGGTGGTCCTCCTGCTGGAGCGCGACGATCTTCTGCTGGAGGGTGCGGATCAGCTCCAGGCCCGTACGGTCGCCGACGTGCGCCAGCCGCGGGTACTCGTGGCCGCCGAAGTTGCGCTGCGAGATCCGGCCGTCGGCGGTGCGGTCGAAGACCGCGCCCCAGGTCTCCAGCTCCCAGACCCGCTCGGGCGCCTCCTGGGCGTGCAGCTCGGCCATCCGCCACTGGTTGAGGAATTTGCCGCCGCGCATGGTGTCGCGGAAATGGACCTGCCAGTTGTCGCCCTGGTTGACGTTGCCCATGCTGGCGGCGATGCCGCCCTCGGCCATGACTGTATGGGCCTTGCCGAACAGCGACTTGCAGATCACCGCGCAACGCAGGCCCTGCTCCCGGGCCTCGATGGCGGCCCGCAGCCCCGCGCCTCCGGCACCGACCACGACGACGTCCCAGGATTGCCGGGCCGTACGCGACATCAATATGCCCCTCTCTGGGCTGGATCTCTAGCTGTCGGTCTCTAGCTGTCGGTCTCTAGAAGAAGCGCGGATCGTCGAAGGCGCCGCTGGCGACGAGATAGACGTAGAAGTCGGCGACCGCCACGCTGACCAGGGAGGCCCAGGCGAGCAGCATGTGGCGGGCGTTCAGCGCGCTGACCCAGCCCCACATGCGGTAGCGCACCGGGTGCTTGGAGAAGTTGCGCAGCCGGCCGCCGACGATGTGCCGGCAGGAGTGGCACGAGAGGGTGTACGCCCAGATCAGGGTGATGTTGGCGAGCAGCACGAGCGTGCCGAGCCCCATGTGACCCCACTCGCCCCGCGCGTTGCGGAAGCCGAGGACGGTGTCATAGGTGAGGATGCCCGCGACGATCACCGCGAAGTAGAAGAAGTAGCGGTGGACGTTCTGCAGGATCAGCGGGAAGCGGGTCTCGCCGGTGTACTTCTTGTGCGGCTCCGCGACCGCGCAGGCCGGGGGCGAGGCCCAGAAGCCGCGGTAGTACGCCTTGCGGTAGTAGTAGCAGGTCAGCCGGAAGCCCAGCGGGAAGATCAGGACCAGCAGGGCCGGTGACAGGCCCCACCAGGAGCCGAAGAGGCCCCAGTCCGCGCCGTCCTTCATGGGGACGCAGTTCTGCGCGACGCACGGGGAGTAGAACGGCGAGACGTACGGGGCGGCGTAGTAGTCGCCGTTGGCGAAGGCGCGCCAGGTGGAGTAGACGACGAACGCCAGCAGCCCGGCGGCCGTGGCCGCGGGCGCGAGCCACCAGCGGTCGGTGCGCAGGTGGCGGGGGGCGATCGAGGCGCGCGACGCGTGGTGCACGCCACCGGGGGACTGGCTGGGGGCGGTGGCGGTGCCTGTCCGGGGATCGGTACCAGTGGCCAAGTGGGACTCCGGGGAGGAGTGGGTGGTCGGTGTCTCTCCGCGCTGCCCGGGGGTGTCAGGGCGCGTGCCGGTCGCGGGCCCCGAGCCCCTCCTCGTCGGCGTCCTTCCACAGCGAGGCGTCGTACGGGGCGTCGGGTACCGGGACCGGCTCGGGGCGGGGTGCTTCCGGTGAGTGGGCGGAGCGCAGGAGCGTGACGCTCTCGCGCAGGTGGGCGGCGTCGGTGCGCACGCGTCGCAGCTCCAGGTCCCTGGCGCCCAGCAGGGGTTCCAGCCGGGCGAGCGCGCGGCCGAGGTCGTCGAGGCAGCGCTGGACTGCCGTCACTTCATCGTTCAGGGACATGGGTCCTTGCCCTCACTTCCGCGATCGGCGGTTGCGGGTGGCGACAGTGTTGCGACAGTGAGTGTCGCGCGTCACACCCCTCCGGGGGAAGATAGCGTTCGCGATCGCGCCGTCGGGGGAGGCGGCGCCCGCGTCGAGGGCCGGGGCCGCGTTCGCCCACGTGGGTGGCGTGCGGCCCGGCGGCGCCGTGTCGGCGCCCCTTTCGCCATGCCCGTCGCTTTGAGTGGTTGTCGGTAGATGCGATCAACCGCGCATTGCGCCGGACGAGCCATCCGGCGGCAGCCCAGTCCGGCGGAGGTATCCCATGGCCCCCCTCTCGGCCCTCTCGGCCCTCTCGGCACCCCTGACGACCCTGACCCGGTCCCGCACGGGCCGCTCCGCCGTGCTGCTCGCCGCGGGCGTCCTGCTCCCGCTGCCCGTCCTGGCCGGCTGCGGCGGGGGCCACGGCGGCGCCGAGGGCTCCGTCACCCCGCCGGACATCGCCGCCGCCCCGCGCGCCAAGGTCGCCGACCGCGGCACCCTGCGCTGGGCGGTGGACGCGCTGCCCGCGACCTTCAACACCTTCCAGGCCGACGCCGACCCCACCACCCAGCGCGTCGCCGGAGCGGTGCTGCCCGCGCTGTTCACCATGGACCGGAGCGGGCGCCCGCAGCGCAATGCCGACTACCTCACGGCCGCCACCGTCGCCGAGCGCGAGCCCCGGCAGGTCGTCGTCTACAAGCTCGACCCCAGGGCGGCCTGGAGCGACGGCAAGGCCCTGTCGGCCGCCGACTTCGAGGCCCAGTGGAAGGCGCTGCGCGGCAAGGACAGCGCCTACTGGACGGCGCGCAACGCCGGCTACGACCGGATCGACCGCGTCGAGCAGGGCGCGAACGCCCACGAGGTCAAGGTCACCTTCGCCAAGCCCTTCGCCGACTGGGCCTCGCTCTTCACCCCGCTCTACCCGAGGTCCGTGATGGGCAGCCCGGGCGGCTTCAACGACAGCGCTCGCAACGAGCTGAAGGTCTCCGCGGGCCCCTTCCGGGTCGACTCCCGCGACAAGGACGAGGGCACGCTCACGCTCGTACGCGACCCGAAGTGGTGGGGCGACCGGGCCAAGCTCGACCGCCTCGTCCTGCGCGCCGTGCCGCCCGGCGAGCGCGCCGACGAGCTGGCGGACGGCAAGCTCGACCTCGCCGACGTCAGCCCCTCCGTCGCGCACCGGATCATCGCCGCGAACAAGCCGCTGAAGAAGGGGGAGGGGGAGAAGGGCAACCGGGCCGTGGTGGGCAGGCCCCCCGAGGCCGAGGCGCTGCGCGGGCTGACCGTGCGCAAGTCCCTGGAGCCCGCCTACACCCAGCTCGCCCTCAACGGCGCCTCCGGCCCGCTGGCCGACGAGCGGGTGCGCCGCGCGGTGGCCCGCGCCATCGACCGCAAGGACCTCGCCGAGGTGGTGCTGCGCCCGCTGGGCCTGCCCGCCGACCCGCTCGGCAGCCACTTCTACATGGCGGGACAGCAGGGGTACGAGGACAACAGCGACGCCATCGGCGGGCCCGACCCCAAGGCCGCCGAGGCCCTGCTCGCGGACGCGGGCTGGCAGGAGAAGGGCGCCCACGGCTCGGCCCTGTCGAAGAAGCAGGCCGAGGCGGACAAGGCGGGCCGCCCGGACCGCGGCACCGAGCCCACGGAGGACGAGGAGGACACCCGGACCGCCGACGAGCCGGCCGCCGCCCCCGGCGAGGAGTCGGCCGCGGAGCGGCAGGAGCGCGAGGAGCGCACGGGCCAGCCCGGCGACGTCGACGAGAAGGCCCCCCGGGACGCGGGCGGCAAGGCGGTCGCCGCCCCGGTCCGGATGAAGGACGGCAAGAAGCTCAGCCTCCGCTTCATCCTGCCGGAGGGCGCGGCCGCCGAGCCGCTGCGGGCCGTCGGCGACCGCATCGCCCGGCGTCTGGAGGCGGTCGGCATCCACACCGACATCACGAAGGTCGCCGACGCGGGCTACTTCAAGGACCACATCGCCGCGGGCAGCTACGACCTCGCCCTCTACTCCTGGCCCGCGACCGCCTTCCCCGCGACCGACGCCCGGCCCGTCTTCGCCAAGCCGCAGCCCGCGGCCGACGGCTCGCTGCTGGTGGAGCAGAACTACACCCGGGTCGGCACGGACCAGATCGACCAGCTCTTCGAGCAGGCGTCCACGGAGCTGGACCCGGACGTCTCCCACGACCTGGTCGACCGCGCGGACGCCCGGATCTGGGCGGCGGCCGGCTCCCTCCCCCTCTACCAGCGGCCCGAGCTCGTCGCCGCCCGCGGCACCGTGGCCAACGCCGGGGCCTTCGGCTTCGCCACCCCGCGGTACCAGGACCTGGGCTTCCGGGGCTGACCGGGGTCCCGGGGCCGCCGGCCGATGCGAATACCGATGGAATTACCGCAGGTCAGAACACTCGTACGCATCCCCGGGCGGCCGAAGTCGGCGCGGGCCCGTACCATGGAGTGGATAGGCCGTGGCGTGTCCTGCCCGGCAGGCGCGCGTACCGGACCGTACGCGTCGCCATCCACGATTCCGGGAGAAGCGCCGCAAGTGCCCACGCGCCACGACATTCGAAACGTCGCCATCGTCGCCCACGTCGACCACGGCAAGACGACCATCGTCGACGCCATGCTCAAGCAGGCCGGCGCCTTCGCCGCCCACCAGCTGGAGTCCGTCGACGACCGCGTCATGGACTCGAACGACCTGGAGCGTGAGAAGGGCATCACGATCCTCGCCAAGAACACGGCGGTGAAGTATCACCCCAAGGACGGCGGCGAGCCGATCACCATCAACATCATCGACACCCCCGGCCACGCCGACTTCGGTGGCGAGGTCGAGCGCGGTCTGTCGATGGTGGACGCGGTCGTGCTGCTGGTGGACGCCTCCGAGGGCCCGCTGCCGCAGACCCGCTTCGTGCTCCGCAAGGCGCTCCAGCAGCGGAAGCCGGTCATCCTCTGCATCAACAAGACGGACCGCCCGGACTCCCGCATCGACGAGGTCGTCAACGAGACCTACGACCTCTTCCTCGACCTGGACGCCGACGAGGACCAGATCGAGTTCCCGATCGTCTACGCCTGCGGCCGTGACGGCATCGCCTCGCTGACCAAGCCGGAGGACGGCACCGTCCCCGCGGACAGCACCAGCCTGGAGCCGTTCTTCTCCACGATCCTGGAGCACGTCCCGGCCCCGTCGTTCGAGGAGGACGCGCCGCTCCAGGCCCACGTCACCAACCTCGACGCCGACAACTTCCTCGGCCGCATCGCGCTGCTCCGCGTCGAGCAGGGCGAGCTGCGCAAGGGCCAGACGGTCGCGTGGATCAAGCGCGACGGCACCATCTCCAGCGTCCGCATCACCGAGCTGATGATGACCGAGGCCCTCACCCGCAAGCCCGCCGAGGTGGCCGGCCCGGGTGACATCTGCGCCGTCGCCGGTATCCCCGACATCATGATCGGCGAGACCCTGGCCGACCCGGAGAACCCGATCGCGCTGCCGCTG
This sequence comes from Streptomyces sp. NPDC051173, assembly GCF_040689515.1. Classification (NCBI taxonomy): domain Bacteria; kingdom Bacillati; phylum Actinomycetota; class Actinomycetes; order Kitasatosporales; family Streptomycetaceae; genus Streptomyces; species Streptomyces sp. NPDC051173. Next base: position 177,075 of record NZ_JBFBBD010000004.1, on the reverse strand, counting down.
ATCACGGTCGACGAGCCGGCGATCTCCATGACCATCGGCACCAACACCTCGCCGCTGGTCGGCCGTGGCGGCACGGGCAAGGGCGCGGACGCCAAGTCCGCCGTCAAGGACCGCAAGGTCACCGCCCGTCAGGTCAAGGACCGTCTGGACCGCGAGCTGGTCGGTAACGTCTCGCTGCGCGTCCTGGACACCGAGCGCCCCGACGCCTGGGAGGTGCAGGGCCGCGGTGAGCTGGCGCTGGCCATCCTGGTCGAGCAGATGCGCCGCGAGGGCTTCGAGATGACGATCGGCAAGCCGCAGGTCGTCACCAAGCAGGTCGACGGCAAGACCTACGAGCCGGTCGAGCGCCTGACGGTCGACGTGCCCGAGGAGCACATGGGCGCGGTCACGCAGCTCATGGGCACCCGCAAGGGCCGGATGGACAACATGTCCAACCACGGCTCCGGCTGGGTCCGCATGGAGTTCGTCGTCCCGTCCCGCGGCCTGATCGGCTTCCGTACGGAGTTCCTGACGAACACCCGCGGCACCGGCATCGCCCACTCCATCCACGAGGGCCACGAGCCGTGGTTCGGCGAGCTGAAGACCCGTAACAACGGCTCCCTGGTCGCCGACCGCGCCGGCGCCGTCACCGCCTTCGCGATGACGAACCTCCAGGAGCGCGGCGTCCTCTTCACGGACCCGGGCACCGAGGTCTACGAGGGCATGATCGTCGGCGAGAACTCCCGCGCCGACGACATGGACGTCAACATCACCAAGGAGAAGAAGCTCACCAACATGCGCTCCTCCTCCGCCGACTCCTTCGAGGCGATCGTCCCGCCGCGCAAGCTGTCGCTGGAGCAGTCCCTGGAGTTCTGCCGCGACGACGAGTGCGTCGAGGTGACCCCGGAGGCCGTCCGCATCCGCAAGGTCGTCCTGGACCAGAAGGAGCGCGGCCGCACGGCTTCCCGCGCCAAGCGCTGACGCTCCGCCAGTTCACCGAGGCCCGGCTTCACCACTTTCCGAAGTGGTGAAGCCGGGCCTCTGGCATGCTCGGGGTGCGACTGCCTCTCCGGTGCCCCTCCCGGCAAGTGATTTAGCGCCAGGTTTAACCGCCGAGTGTCCGAATAGCGGACGTGTGGAACCTGTTGTTGTGTTAACAGTCCGTTTCGCGGGTGTCTGTCTCTCCTCGCTTTGTCCGGATTTCGGACAGGCGAATGTGATCGATGTGACCAAAGCGAGACCCTTTAAGTGTGGTTTACAAGCCGGACGTACTCAATAGTTGGGTTCATTGAGCTCGGGTCAATGGGTCACGCGCTGTGGGGAGCGCCGACTCACGAGCACACTCGAGGTGCCGGTTCCGTCTCCGCTGTCAGGGGTGTCAGCGTGGGACCGGCGCCTCTCTTGGTAGTGAACCAGTGGACTCCTGAGGAGGCATACCCATGCGCGGTGGCAAGAGCGCCAAGTGGGTCGTCGGAGCGATAGTCGTGGCCATGGCCGCGACCGCGTGCGGTGGCAACGACAGCAAGAGCGATGGCAAGGGCGGGGCGGCGTTCCGCCTCGGCATCACCGAGCCGGTCTCGATCGACCCGGTGAACGCCCAGGAGTCCGAGGGCACCCTGGTCGCGCGAAACCTGTTCACCGGTCTGTACGACGTGAACCTCGACGGCACCCTGAAGCCGATGCTGGCCGTCTCCGGCACCCCGAACGACAAGGGTGACGAGTGGACCTTCGAGATCAAGAAGGACACCAAGTTCAGCAACGGTGAGCCGGTCAACGCCGAGGCGTTCATCCGTGGATGGACCCGGGCCGCCGCCAAGTCCTCCGCCTCCGATGTGGCCTACCACATGAACGGCGTCGACGGCTTCAAGGACCTCAACTCCGGCAAGAGCGACAAGTTCTCGGGCCTGACCGCCGCGGGTGAGTACACCCTCAAGGTGAAGCTCTCCGCCCCGGACTTCGAGTTCAACAAGAAGACCGCGCACTCCGTCTTCAGCCCGATGCCGAAGGTCGCCGGCGCCGGCGACAACAAGACGTTCAACGACGCGCCCATCGGCAACGGCCCGTTCAAGATGGACGGCAGCTGGCAGCACAACCAGAAGATCACGCTCGTCCGCAACGACGACTACGGTCTGGACAAGGCCAAGCTCGGCAAGGTCGAGATCTCGATCCTCAACCCGGCCAACAGCAACAACCTGGAGTACACGGGCTTCAAGTCGGGCCAGTTCGACTGGGCCCGTATGCCCACGCCGCAGCTGCCGGTCGCCAAGGCGACGTACGACGGCCAGGGCGAGTGGCTGAAGCTGGACTCCAGCGGCGTCAACTACCTGCTGCTCTTCACCACCGAGTCGCAGATGAAGTCGGCGGACGCCCGTAAGGCCGTCTCCTACGCGATCGACCGCGCCGAGATCGCCAAGGGCGTCTACCAGGGTCTCCAGGAGCCGGCCACGTCCCTCCTGCCGCCGACCTTCAAGGACGTCTACAAGCCGGACGTCTGCTCCTCCTGCGTCAAGCAGGACAAGGCGAAGGCCAAGGAGTACGCGGACAAGGCGGGCCTGAAGTCCGGCGACACCCTCGACTTCGGCTACAACACCGGTGCCGGGCACGAGGAGTGGGTGCAGGCGGTCGCCAAGCAGATCGAGGACGTGCTCGGCCTCAAGGTCAAGCTGAACGGTCTGCCCTTCAAGGAGGCGCTGGCCAAGGAGCAGGAGAAGGGCGCCAACGGCATCTGGCGCGCGGCGTGGTCGGCCGACTACCCGACCGCGGACAACTTCCTCTCGCCGCTGCTGTCCACCAGTGGCATCAACCCGGACGCCAGTGGCAAGGCCCTCGGTGACAACCGCGGCCGCTACAGCAACCCGAAGTTCGACGAGATGCTGGTCAAGGCGCGCGAGACCAAGGACGCCGCCGAGCGCGCGAAGATCTACCAGGACGCCGAGAAGCTGGCGATCGACGAGGACCAGGCGCTCATCCCGCTGTGGAAGCGCACCCAGTACCGCCTCGCCAACACCAAGAAGTTCGACGGCGTGAAGATGGACTTCTTCGAGGACCCGAACCTCGCCGAGATCAGCCCGAAGTAACCCTCACCATCCAGCCACTTCCGTGAAGGTCGTGGGGTTGTCCGGGCCGAGGCCCGCGGCTCCACGGCCTTCGCCTGGCACGGCCGGCCCACAAGGCCGCCCGTGCCGGGCCGCCTCCCTCCCCCCGAGGCGGCGGAACACGCCCCACGGCGGCAGCAAGTCAAGGAGGCAGCAACGTGGGCAAGTATGTGATCCGGCGGATCGGGCAGATGGTGGTCGTCCTCTTCGGTGCGACACTCATTCTGTTCGCCTGTCTGTTCGTTCTTCCGGGTGACCCCGTCGGCTCGCTCGGTGGCGACAAGGCGCGAGACCCCGCCGTCGTCCAGGAACTGCGCGAGCGCTACGGGTTGGACAAGCCGCTCGCCGTGCAGTACGGCAACTACGTCACCAACCTCGTCAAGGGCGACCTCGGCGAGGACTACACCCAGCGGCGCGAGGTGACCGAGGTCCTCGGTCCCAAGCTCCAGAACACCGCCAAGCTCGCGCTCGCGGCCATCGTCATCGACGTGGTGCTCGGCATGCTCGCGGGTCTGGTGGCGGCTCTGTTCAGATACTCGTTCTGGGATGTGCTGGTCACGCTGCTGACCACCTTGGCCATCGGCTTCCCCAGCTTCGTCATCGGCGCGATCCTGCAGAGCACCTTCGCGGTGAAGCTCGGCTGGTTCCCGCTGATCTCCGACGGCTCCTTCAACTCGATGATCATGCCCGCGGTGACGCTGGCCATCATCGACGCCGCCCTCGTCGCCCGTCTGATGCGCGGCACGATGCTCGAAGTGCTGCGCGCCGACTATGTGAAGACGGCCGTGGCCAAGGGCCTGCCGCGCCGCACCGTGCTCTTCAAGCACGTCATGCGCAACTCCATCATCCCGGTCGTGACCTACATCGGTATCTCCTTCGGAGGTCTGCTCGGCGGCGCGCTCATCACCGAGGCGATCTTCAACTGGGACGGCATCGGCTATGCGCTGGTGACCGCCATCCAGCAGCAGAACAACCCGATCATCGTGGGCGTGGTCACCTACGGCGTCGCCGTGTTCGTCGTGCTCAACCTGCTGGTCGATCTGCTCTACGCGGTGCTCGACCCGCGGATCCGTCTCAACTGACCGCCAGGTCAACCCCGTTCTAGGAGTCACCCATGACTGAGCTCACCAAGAGCGCCAAGGGGCAGGACGCCGCGACCGCACAGCCAGCAGCCGCGACCGGCACCGCCGAGCCCGCACCCGCCCGGATCACCCAGTGGGGCGAGATCCGGCACCGCTTCGTGGCCAACCGACTCGCCGTCGTCGGCCTCGTCCTGGTCGCCCTGCTCTTCATCGTCGCCGCGGCCGCGCCGCTGATCGCCTCGCACGACCCGTACGCGCAGAACCTCAGCAACACCCTGCAATCCCCCAGTGGCGACCACTGGTTCGGCACCGACGCCCTCGGGCGCGACCAGTTCTCCCGCGTCGTCTACGGCAGCCGGATCGCCGTCGTCGTCGGTCTGGCCTCGATCTTCCTGGCCTGCCTGATCGGCCTCGTGCTCGGCGCGCTGGCCGGCTACTACGGCAAGTTCGTCGACACCGTGATCATGCGCGTCGCCGACATCTTCTTCGCCTTCCCGCTGCTCATCGGCGCGATCGTGATCATCCTGGTGATGGGCCGCGGCGTGATGCCCGTGATCCTCTCGCTCGCCATCTTCAGCTGGGCCACCGTCGCGCGACTGCTGCGCAGCAGCATCCTGTCCGTCCGCGAGATGGACTATGTGACGGCCGCCCGCGCGCTGGGCGCCAGCACGAGCCGCATCATCGTCCGGCACATCATGCCCAACTCCATCGCCGCGGTGATGTCGTTCATCGCCTTCAGCGTGGGTACGGCGATCGTGGCCGAGGCGTCCCTCTCCTTCCTCGGCATCGGCGTGAGCCCCGAGGTTCCCGAGTGGGGCAACATGATCTCCTCGGCCAAGGACTTCATGGGCATCAAGGACTTCCTGTGGGTCTACCCCAGTGTCGCGATCGTGCTGACGGTGCTCGGGTTTGTATTCGTCGGCGATGGGCTGCGCGACGCCCTCGACCCGAAGCTGCGTTGAGGAGAACGTCCCGATGACCACCATCGAAGAGACCGCCGGCACCCCGGCGACCGGCGAGGGCAAGAAGTCCGCGCCCCTGCTCGAAGTGCGCGACCTGCACGTCGAGTTCAAGACCCGGGACGGCGTGGCCAAGGCCGTCAACGGTGTGAGCTACAGCGTCGACGCCGGCGAGACCCTCGCCGTGCTCGGCGAGTCGGGCTCCGGCAAGTCCGTCACCGCGCAGGCCATCATGGGCATCCTCGACTCGCCCCCCGGCCGGGTGGCCGGCGGTGAGATCCGCTTCCACGGCGAGGACATCCTCAAGCTGCCGGAGAACGAGCGGCGCAAGCTGCGCGGCCCGAAGATGGCGATGATCTTCCAGGACGCCCTGTCGGCGCTCAACCCGGTCTTCTCCGTGGGCAACCAGCTCGGCGAGATGTTCCGGGTGCACCAGGGCATGTCGAAGAAGGACGCCAAGCTCAAGGCCATCGAGCTGATGGACCGCGTCCGTATCCCGGCGGCCAAGGAGCGGGTCAACGACTACCCGCACCAGTTCTCCGGCGGTATGCGCCAGCGCATCATGATCGCCATGGCCATGGCGCTCGAACCCGACCTGATCATCGCGGACGAGCCCACCACGGCCCTGGACGTGACCGTCCAGGCGCAGGTGATGGACCTGCTGGCCGAGCTCCAGCGCGAGCTCAACATGGGCCTCATCCTCATCACCCACGACCTGGGCGTGGTGGCGGACGTCGCCGACAAGATCGCCGTGATGTACGCGGGCCGGATCGTCGAGACCGCGCCGGTGCACGAGCTCTACAAGCGCCCCGCGCACCCGTACACCCGCGGTCTGCTGGAGTCGATCCCGCGCCTGGACCACAAGGGCCAGGAGCTCTACGCGATCAAGGGCCTGCCGCCCAACCTGCTGCACATCCCCACCGGCTGTGCCTTCAACCCGCGCTGCCCCAAGGCGCAGGACGTGTGCCGCACGGAGATCCCGGAGCTGCTCCCGGTCGCGGAGCAGGACGGCACCGAGCTCGACGGCCGCGGCAGCGCGTGCCACTTCTGGAAGGAGACGATCCATGGCTGAGACCGGCAAGAAGGACGAGGCCGTGGCGGGCGCGACGCCCAATGTCTCCGAAGTCGTTCCGACCGACGCGAGCACGACGGCCGAGGTCGAGGCGGTTCTCGACGCCCCGGTCGACCGCGGTGAGCCGATCCTCCAGGTCCGCAACCTCGTCAAGCACTTCCCGCTGACGCAGGGCATCCTGCTGAAGAAGCAGGTCGGCGCGGTCAAGGCCGTCGACGGTATCTCCTTCGACCTCTACCAGGGCGAGACGCTCGGCATCGTCGGCGAGTCGGGCTGCGGCAAGTCCACGGTCGCCAGGCTGCTGATGACCCTGGAGACGGCCACCGCCGGCGAGGTCTTCTACAAGGGCCAGGACATCACCAAGCTGTCCGGGCGCGCGCTGAAGGCCGTACGCCGCAACATCCAGATGGTCTTCCAGGACCCCTACACCTCGCTCAACCCCCGTATGACGGTGGGCGACATCATCGGCGAGCCCTTCGAGATCCACCCCGAGGTGGCCCCGAAGGGCGACCGGCGCAAGCGGGTGCAGGAGCTGCTGGACGTCGTCGGCCTCAACCCCGAGTACGTCAACCGCTATCCGCACCAGTTCTCCGGCGGCCAGCGCCAGCGCATCGGCATCGCCCGCGGCCTCGCGCTCAACCCGGAGATCATCGTCTGCGACGAGCCGGTCTCGGCGCTGGACGTCTCCGTGCAGGCCCAGGTCATCAACCTGATGGAGAAGCTCCAGGACGAGTTCAACCTCTCCTACATCTTCATCGCGCACGACCTGTCCATCGTCCGGCACATCTCCGACCGCGTCGGCGTGATGTACCTCGGCAAGATGGCCGAGATCGGCACGGACGCGCAGATCTACGAGCACCCGACGCACCCCTACACCCAGGCGCTGCTGTCGGCCGTGCCCGTGCCCGACCCGGAGGCGCGCGAGGGCCGGGAGCGGATCATCCTGACCGGCGACGTGCCCTCCCCGGCGAACCCGCCGTCCGGCTGCCGCTTCCGCACGCGCTGCTGGAAGGCGCAGGACAAGTGCGCGGAGGAGCTCCCGCTGCTCGCGATCCCCGAGGTCTTCAAGGGGAAGGACACCCCGGCGGCGCACGAGTCGGCGTGCCACTTCGCCGAGGTGCGGCAGGTGGTCCCGGCCGCTTAGCGGCAGGTCGGCCGCGAGCTGCGGACGGGCCGGACGGTGCGGATCACCCGCACCGTCCGGCCCGTCCCGCGTTCGAGGACCCTCACTCACGCATACGGGCGGTTTCTGCGCCGTCCGGCACCCAAAGAGCCCCATCGCGTCACCTCATGGGGTGTTATCTCGTCCTAAGTGAGGCTGAGGACGAGGAGGGCCCCCATGCGGGGAGTCGCGCGTGTCCGGTGGGGTGTCTGTGTGCTGTCGGTGGTGCTGGTGGCGTCGGGGTGCGGGGGCAGCAGCGTGCGTGCCGGGGTGGTGCGGGCCTCCTGGGGGGATCCGCAGAACCAGCTGGAGCCCGCCGACACCAATGAGGTCCAGGGCGGCAAGGTGCTGGACATGATCTTCCGGGGGCTCAAGCGGTACGACCCCAGGAGCGGCGCGGCGGAGAACATGCTCGCCGACCGGATCGAGACCTCCGACCAGCAGAATTTCACCATCAGCGTCAAGGACGGCTGGACCTTCAGCAACGGCGAGAAGGTCACCTCGAAGTCCTTCGTGGACGCCTGGAACTACGCGGCCCTGATCGACAACAAACAGAAGAACGCCTCCTTCTTCGCGTACATCGACGGCTACGACAAGGTCCACCCGGCCAGTGGGACGGCGAAGGCGAAGACTCTCCCCGGCCTGTCCGTGAAGGACGACAGGACCTTCACGGTCAAGCTGCGGACGAAGTTCTCCACCTGGCCCGACACCCTCGGCTACGCCGCCTATGCCCCGCTGCCCGCGGCCTTCTTCGAGAACCACGCCGCCTGGCTGAAGAAGCCCATCGGCAACGGCCCGTACGTCATCGACTCCTACAACAAGGGCTCGTCGATGAAGCTCGTCAGACGGGACACCTACCCAGGCCCCGACAAGGCGCAGAACAAGGGCGTGGAGCTGCGGGTCTACACCGACAACAACACCGCGTACACCGACCTCCAGGCCGGGAACCTCGACCTGGTCGACGACATTCCGAGCGCCCAGCTGAAGAACGTCAAGAAGGACCTCGGTGACCGCTACATCAACCAGCCGGCCGGCATCATCCAGACCCTGGCCTTCCCGATGTACGACCCGGCCTGGTCGAAAAGCGGGATGGAGAAGGTCCGCAGGGGGCTGTCCATGGCCGTCAACCGCGAGCAGATCACCGATCAGATCTACCGGAAGACCCGCACCCCGGCGACCGACTGGACCTCCCCGGCCCTCGGTGACAAGGGCGGCTACAAGTCGGGCCTGTGCGGTGCCGCCTGCACGTACGACGCCGCCATGGCGAAGAAGCTGATCCATGACGGCGGCGGGCTGCCCGGCGGCCGGGTCACCCTCACCTCCAACGTCGACACCGGCTCGCACCGCGTGTGGATGGACGCCGTCTGCAACAGCATCAACAACGCCCTGGGCGACGACCGGGCGTGCACCGTCAACCCCATCGGCACCTTCGCGGACTTCCGGAACCAGACCGCCGAGCAGCGGATGACCGGCCCCTTCCGCTCGGGCTGGCAGATGGACTACCCGCTCATCCAGAACTTCCTGCAACCGCTCTACTACACCGACGCCGCGTCGAACTACGGGAAGTTCTCCGACCCGCGGTTCGACAAGCTCGTCGACGAGGCCAACGCGGAAAGCTCGGCGGACAAGGCGGACGCCACGTTCCAGGACGCCGAGAAGATCCTCGCCGAGCAGATGCCGGCCATTCCGCTGTGGTACCAGAACGGCAGCGCCGGCTATTCCGAGAGGCTCTCCGACGTCACGCTCAACCCCTTCAGCGTGCCCGTCTACGAGCAGATCAAGGTCAGTTGACGAGCCTTCGCACGGACCGGGAGGCCCGGCCCGCCCGGGCCTCCCGCCACGACCCCCGGAGCCCTCATGGGACGGTATGTGATCCGGCGGCTGCTCCAGATGATCCCGGTGTTCATCGGCAGCACGTTCCTGATCTTCTTCATGGTCTACACCCTGGGCGACCCCGTCGCCGCGCTCTTCGGCGACAAGGCGCCCGACCCCGCGACCGCCGCGCGGATCCGCCAGGAGCTCTATCTCGACGCGCCGCTGTGGAAGCAGTACCTGCACTACATGGGGCAGATCCTCACCGGTGACTTCGGCACGGCCTTCAACGGCCAGAAGGTCACCGAGCTGATGGCAGGCGCCTTTCCGGTGACGCTGCGCCTCACGCTCACCGCCGTCGTCTTCGAGATCGTCGTGGGCATCGTGCTCGGCGTCCTCAGCGGGCTGCGGCGCGGCCGCTCGGTGGACACCTCGGTACTGCTGCTCACCCTCGTCGTGGTCTCCATCCCGACCTTCGTCAGCGGCTACGTGCTGCAGTTCCTCTTCGGCGTGAAATGGGGGCTGGCCTCGCCCTCCGTCTCGCCCGACGCCCCGCTCGACGAACTGCTCCTGCCGGGAGTGGTGCTGGGCCTGACCTCGCTGGCGTACGTCACCCGGCTGACGCGCACGTCCATCGCGGAGAACTCCCGCGCGGACTACATCCGCACAGCCGTCGCCAAGGGCCTGCCGCGGCGCCGGATCATCACCCGGCACCTGCTGCGCAACTCCCTGATCCCCGTCGTCACCTTCATCGGCACCGACATCGGGGCGCTGATGGGCGGCGCCATCGTCACCGAGCGGATCTTCAACATCCACGGCGTCGGCTACCAGCTGTTCCAGGGCATCCTGCGGCAGAACTCGCCGACCGTGGTGGGCTTCGTGACGATCCTGGTCATCGTCTTCCTGATGGCCAATCTGCTGGTCGACCTCCTCTACGCCGTGCTCGACCCGAGGATCCGCTATGCCTGAGTCCCCCGAGCCGCAGGACGCCATCACCCCCGCAGGGGGCGGCGCGATGAGCCTGGCCACCAGCGAGGCGGAGACGCTGGAGAAGGGGCCGCCGCCGACCGGCGGGGTGCCCACGGGCAAGCCCCGCAGCCTGTGGTCCGACGCCTGGCAGGACCTGCGCCGCAACCCCGTCTTCGTGGTCTCGGCGCTGATCATCGTCTTTCTGGTGCTGATCGCCGTCTGGCCGGAGATGATCGCGAGCGGCAACCCGCTCCAGTGCGACCTCGCCAAGGCCCAGGACGGTTCCGCGCCGGGCCACCCCTTCGGCTACGACGCCCAGGGCTGCGACGTCTACACCCGTACGGTCCACGGCGCGCGCGCCTCCATCACCGTCGGCATCTGCGCCACGGCCGGGGCCACGCTGCTCGGCAGCGTGCTCGGCGGGCTCGCGGGCTTCTACGGCGGCTGGTGGGACGCGCTGCTGTCCCGGCTCGCCGACATCTTCTTCGGCATCCCGATCATCCTGGGCGGGCTGGTCTTCCTCTCGGTGGTCACCAGCGGATCGGTGTGGCCCGTCGTCGGGTTCATCGTGCTGCTGGGCTGGCCGCAGATCTCCCGCATCGCCCGCGGCGCCGTCGTCACCGCGAAACAGAACGACTACGTCCAGGCCGCGCGGGCGCTCGGCGCCGGGAACGGGCGGATGCTGCTGCGGCACATCGCGCCCAACGCCGTGGCCCCGGTCATCGTCGTGGCGACCATCGCGCTCGGCACGTACATCGCCCTGGAGGCGACGCTGTCCTTCATCGGCGTCGGGCTCAAACCACCCACCGTCTCCTGGGGCATCGACATCTCCAACGCCTCCGTCCAGATCCGCAACGCCCCGCACATGCTGCTGTGGCCCGCGGGAGCACTGAGCATCACGGTGCTGGCGTTCATCATGCTCGGCGACGCGGTGCGCGACGCCCTCGACCCCAAACTGCGCTGAGGAGCGGGCGGATGGAGCACCAGGAAGCACGGCCGGCCCTGCTGGACGTACGCGACCTCCGGGTCGAGTTCCGCACCCGCGAGGGTGTGGCCAAGGCCGTCAACGGCGTGAGCTACGGCGTCGACGCCGGCGAGACCCTCGCCGTGCTCGGCGAGTCGGGCTCCGGCAAGTCCGTCACGGCGCAGGCCGTCATGGGCATCCTCGACTCGCCCCCGGGCCATGTCACCGGCGGCCAGGTCTTCTTCCGCGGCCAGGACCTGCTGACCATGCCCGCCGAGACGCGCCGCCGCGTGCGGGGCGCCAAGCTCGCCATGATCTTCCAGGACGCCCTCTCCTCGCTCAACCCCGTGCTGAGCGTGGGAGCCCAGCTCAGCGAGATGTTCGAAGTGCACGAGGGGATGACCCGCAAGGACTCCCGGGCCAGGGCGGTCCAGCTGATGGACCGGGTCCGCATCCCGGCGGCCAAGGACCGGGTGGGCGACTACCCGCACCAGTTCTCCGGCGGCATGCGCCAGCGCATCATGATCGCGATGGCGATCGCCCTGGAACCCGACCTCGTCATCGCGGACGAGCCCACCACGGCCCTGGACGTGACCGTCCAGGCGCAGGTGATGGACCTGCTGGCCGAGCTCCAGCGCGAGTACGACATGGGCCTCGTCCTCATCACCCACGACCTGGGCGTGGTGGCGGACGTCGCCGACAAGATCGCCGTGATGTACGCGGGCCGCATCGTCGAGACCGCACCCGTCCTCGACCTCTACGCCGCGCCCGCCCACCCCTACACCCGCGGTCTCCTCGACTCCATCCCGCGCCTGGACCGCAAGGGCAAGCAGCTCTACGCGATCAAGGGCCTGCCGCCCAACCTGACCGCCATCCCGCCCGGTTGCCCCTTCAACCCCCGCTGCCCCCGCGCCCGGGACATCTGCCGCACCGACCGGCCACCGCTCTTCACCGTCGCCCCCGGCCGGACCAGCGCCTGCCACTTCTGGAAGGAAACCCTCGATGAGAGCTGACAGCGAGGTGATCCTGGAGGTGCGCGACCTCGTCAAGCACTATCCGCTGACCCAGGGCATCGTCTTCCAGCGGCAGGTCGGCGCCGTCCAGGCGGTCTCCGGCGTCTCCTTCGACCTGCGGCGCGGCGAGACGCTCGGCATCGTCGGGGAGTCCGGCTGCGGCAAGTCGACGGTCGCCAAGCTGCTCGTCAACCTGGAACGGCCGACCAGCGGGGTGATCCGCTACAAGGGCGAGGACATCACCAAGCTGTCCGGGCGCGCGCTGAAGGCCGTACGCCGCAACATCCAGATGGTCTTCCAGGACCCCTACACCTCGCTCAACCCCCGTATGACGGTGGGCGACATCATCGGCGAGCCCTTCGAGATCCACCCCGAGGTGGCCCCGAAGGGCAGCCGGCGGCAGAAGGTCCGCGAACTGCTGGACGTCGTCGGCCTCAACCCCGAATACATCAACCGCTATCCGCACCAGTTCTCCGGCGGCCAGCGCCAGCGCATCGGCATCGCCCGCGGGCTCGCGCTGCGCCCGGAGGTGATCGTCTGTGACGAGCCGGTCTCGGCGCTGGACGTCTCGGTGCAGGCCCAGGTCGTCAACCTCCTGGAGCGGCTCCAGGACGAGTTCGACCTGTCGTACGTCTTCATCGCCCACGACCTGTCCGTGGTCCGGCACATCTGCGACCGGGTCGCGGTGATGTATCTCGGACGGCTCGCGGAGGTGGGCACGGACGAGCAGATCTACGAACATCCGACGCACCCCTACACCCAGGCCCTGCTCTCCGCCGTCCCCGTGCCGGACCCGCGGGCCCGCGCGCGCCGCGAGCGGATCCTGCTCGCCGGCGACGTGCCGTCGCCCGCGGCGCCGCCTTCGGGGTGCCGCTTCCGTACGCGGTGCTGGAAGGCGCAGGCGAAGTGTGCGGAGGTGGTCCCGCCGCTGGAGGTGCCGGACTGGTTCCGGGAAGGGGGTGGGGGGGCCACGCATGAATCGGCTTGCCACTTCGCTGAGGAGCGGGAGGTTGTGCCGGGCTCTGACTGAGGTCCGTTGCGCCTGCGGCGGGCCTTTTCCCCAGCCCCGCCCCTTCCCGGCTGCGTCTGATGTGCGGCTCCGCCGCGTGGGGGGCTGCTCCCCAGACCCCGCAACACGCTTCGCGCGTTGTCCTCAAACGCTGGACGGGCTGAAAATCAGCCCGACAGCGCCGGGTCCAGGATCACCTCCCGGTCGCGTTCCACCGTCGGCGGCTCCGGGAAGTGGCACGCAGCCAGGTGAGAAGAACCGCTCCCCTCCAGCCGCACAAGCGGCGGCTCCTCCTCCGCGCACTTCGGGCGCGCCTTCCAGCACCGCGTACGGAAGCGGCACCCCGAAGGCGGGCTGATGGGGGACGGGACGTCGCCCGCCAGGCGGATCCGTTCGCGGGTCGGGGCGCCGGCGGTGAGGCCCTCCGGGACCGCGGACAGCAGCGCGTGGGTGTAAGGGTGGCGCGGGCGGCGGTAGATGTCGTCGCGGTCGCCCACCTCGACGATGCGCCCGAGGTACATCACGGCGACGCGCTGCGAGAAGTGCCGGACGACGGCGAGGTCGTGGGCGATGAAGAGGAAGGCGATGCCCAGCTCCCGCTGGAGGGAGCGGAGCAGGTTGACCACCTGCGCCTGGATGGACACGTCGAGCGCGGACACCGGCTCGTCCGCCACCACCAGCCGCGGCTCCAGGGCGAGCGCGCGGGCCACCCCGATGCGCTGCCGCTGGCCGCCGGAGAACTCGTGCGGGAAGCGGTTGTAGTGCTCGGGGTTGAGCCCCACGGTCTCCAGGAGCTCGCGTACGCGCGCCTCGCGGCCGCCGGGCGGCCGGATGTCGTTGATCTCCATCGGCCCGGAGATGATCCGGCCGACGGTCTGCCGGGGGTTCAGGGACGCGTACGGGTCCTGGAAGATCATCTGGATCTGGGCGCGGACCGGCGCCAGCTCCGCGCGCCGCGCGTGGGTGATGTCGCGGCCCTGGTAGGTGATCCGCCCGGCCGTGGGCTCCAGGAGGCGGGTGAGCAGCCGCCCGGTGGTCGACTTGCCGCAGCCCGACTCGCCGACCAGGCCGAAGCTCTCGCCCGCCCGTACGGTCAGGTCGATGCCGTCCACCGCCTGCACCGCCCCCACCTTCCGGCGGAACGGGAAGCCGCCCATGATCGGGAAGTGTTTGGTCAGCCCCTCGGCGACGAGCAGCGGCTCGCCCGGGGACACCTGGTCGCTCATCGGGACTCCTCGGGCCGGTCGAAGGCCGTCCGCCGCCGGGCGGGCGGGAGGTGGCAGGCCGCGCCGCGGCCGGGCGGCAGCTCGGGGCGCTCGGTGCGGCACCGGTCGCCGCCGACCTCGGCGACGTAGCCGCAGCGCGGGTGGAAGGGGCAGCCGGGCGGCGGTGTGAGCAGGCTCGGCGGGGTGCCGGGGATGGGGACGAGCGGCTCCTCGACGTCGGAGTCCAGCAGCGGCATGGAGCGCAGCAGCCCCCAGGTGTACGGGTGGTGGGGCTCGTCGAGCACCTCGCGGACCGTGCCACGCTCCACGGCCCGGCCCGCGTACATCACCAGCAGCTCGTCCACCGTGTGGGCCACGACCCCGAGGTCATGGGTGATGAGGATGATCGCCGAACCGGTCTGCTGCTGGAGCTCCTTGAGCAGGTCGAGGATCTGGGCCTGCACGGTCACGTCGAGGGCCGTCGTCGGCTCGTCGGCGATCAGCAGCTCGGGGTCGCAGACGAGGGCCATCGCGATCATCGCCCGCTGCCGCATCCCGCCGGAGAACTGGTGCGGGTAATCGTCCACGCGCAGCGTGGCGTTGGGGATGCCGACCTTGTCCAGCATCTCCACGGCGCGCTGCCGGGCCTCGCGCCGGGAGGCACCGGTGTGCTTGCGGTAGGGCTCGGCGATCTGGCGGCCGACGGTGTAGTACGGCGAGAGCGCGGTGAGCGAGTCCTGGAAGATCATGGCCATCTTGTCGCCGCGGAGCTTCTCCAGCGCGGACTCCGGCGCGCCGGTCAGCTCCTGCCCGTCGAGCAGGATCTCGCCCTTGATCTCGGTGTGCCGCGGGTCGTGCAGCCCGAGGACCGCGAGGTTGGTGACGGACTTCCCGGAGCCGGACTCGCCGACGATGCCGAGCGTGCGGCCGCGTTCGAGCTCGAAGGAGAGCCCGTCGACGGCCTTGACGACGCCGTCCTCGGTGTCGAAGCGGACGAAGAGGTCCCGTACGGCCAGGAACGCGCCCTCGGATGTGGTCACGGTGTCGTTGCTCCTAGGCGAGGCGCACGCGCGGGTCGATGACGGCGTAGGCGGCGTCCACCACGATGTTGGCGACGACGATCGCCGTGCAGCCGACGAGCATCACCGCCATCAGGGTGGGCAGGTCGGTCTCGCTGACCGAGGAGACGGCCAGCCGCCCCAGCCCGTGCAGGCTGAAGGTGAACTCGGTGATGATCGCGCCGCCGAAGAGCGACCCGAGGTCGATGCCGAAGATGGTGACGATCGGGGCCAGCGCGCCCCGCCAGGCGTACCGGAAGAAGACGGTGCGCCGGCTGAGGCCCTTGGCGCGCGCGGTGCGCACATGGTCCTCGCCCAGCTGCTCGATCATCTGGGAGCGCGTCATGCGGCTGTAGTTGGCGATGAAGATGATGGAGAGCACCAGCCAGGGGATGAGCATCCCCATGAACCACTTCCCGGGATTCCGGGTGATGGGGTAGTAGGCGGGGTTGTCCATCCAGTGCAGGCCGCTGACGAGGACCGCGAGCGCGATCACGCCGACGAAGTAGATCTGGAGGGCGTTGCCGACCAGCGACAGGGAGCTGAAGAACTTGTCGATCCAGGTGCCGCGGAAGGCGGCGGCGATCATGCCGATGCCGATGCCGACGACGAGGAAGACGGCCGCCCCGCCGAGGGTGATGGACAAGGTGGTCGGGAAGCGGTCGACGATGGTGCCCCAGACCGGCTGCTGGTTGGAGAAGGAATAGCCGAAGCAGGGGGCCGGGCAGTGGCCGACGGAGAAGTCGCGGCCGACGAAGATGCCCGTCATGTAGTGCCAGTACTGCACGGGCACGGGCTGGTCGAGCCCCAGATTCTTGTTGATGACGGCGATGGCGTCCGGGGTGCAGTTCTTGCCGCAGGACATCAGGGCCGGCTGGGAGGGCAGCGCGAAGAAGAGCAGGAAGGTGATCGCGCTGATCAGCAGGATGATCACGATCGCGCCGAGCGAGCGGCGGGCGAGGAATCGAAGCATGGTTCGCGGTCTTCCGGTCGGCGGGCTGTCCTGTCGGCAGGCTGTCCTGTCTGTGGGCTGTCCTGTCTGTGGGACGTGGGCCGGACGGCGGTACGGGTCCGGCGCGGGGGTGCGGCCGGGCCGGTGGTGGTCCGGCCGCACGGGGACCGGCGCTACTTGACGTAGACGCCCGTCGGGTCGGCGGTGCCGTAGACCGGGTGGTAGCGGACCCCGCCGAGGTTCGAACCCCACAGCGCGAACTGCCGGTTGTAGAAGGTCGGCACGCCCGGGACGTCGTCCGTGAGGATCTTGTCGGCGAGCTTCTGCCACTGGGGCGCGGCCTGCTTCACGTCCGGGACGGCGTTGATCCGGTCGATCTCCTTGTTGACGGCGGCGTCGTCGAGGTGACCGTAGTTCTGGGCGCCGTCGGCGATCCCCCGGCCGTCGAAGAGCGGGGGCACCACGGTCGAGGAGACGGGCCAGTCCGCGCCCCACGACGTGCGGTAGATGTCGAACTTGTTCTTCACCTCGGCGATCGCGGTCGCCCAGGTGTTGGAGTCGATCTCCTTCTTCTGCACCTTGAAGCCGGCGCGCTCCAGCGCCTGGGTGACGACCACGGAGACCTTCTGCTGGAGGTCCGTGTTGGGGTAGGCGTAGACGATCTCCTGCCCCTCCTTGCCGGCCTCCTTCAGCAGTTCCCTGGCCTTGTCCGGGTCACCGGCGGGCTTGGCCTTCTTCCCGTACGGGTCGGTCGGCTGATAGCCGTCCATGGCGGGGGAGAGGTAGTTGGTGGCCAGCACCCCGGCGGTCGTGCCGCCCATCTGCTGGAGGATCTGCCCGTTGGGCATGGCGTACGCGAGCGCCTTGCGGACCCTGACGTCCTTGAGCCGGTCCATGTTGAAGCTGATGTAGTCGACGTACGGCTGGATCTCCACGAAGCGGCGGTCCTTGGTGTCCGCCTGGTTCAGCACCTTCTCCGTCATCTCCGGCGCGACGGCGTTGGAGAACGACATGGCGTTCTTGTCACCGCCCTGGTCGGCGAGGAAGCGGCGGGTGGAGTCGGCGTACTGGTGGCCGAAGCTGATCTCGAACCGGTCGGCGTACTGGTGGCGCACGGGGTCCGTCCTCGGATCCCACTGGTCGTTGCGCACCAGCGTCAGCGACTTGCCGACCTTGTAGTCCCCGACCTTGTAAGGGCCCGAGGAGAAGGGGGCGTTGTCGTACTTCCGCTGGGTGTCCTTCGCCGCCTTGACCGCGCCGATGTTGGGCATCGCGGTCGCGAAGGGCGTGTCGGCGTGCGGCGCCAGGAAGTGGAAGACGACCGTCTTGTCGTCCGGGGTGTCCAGCACGGACGAGGGCAGGTGCTTGCCCTTGTACGGGCCGTCGGGCAGCGCCTTACGGAAGGCGGTGCCGTCGCCGGAGAGCCACTGCGGGATGTACTGCGGGCCGTCCGTCTCGAAGTCGGCGTAGAGCCGCTCGATGCCCCACCGGACGTCCTGGGAGGTGATGGCGGAGCCGTCCTCGAACTTCAGCCCGTCCTTGAGGGTGAACTTCCAGGTCTTCCCGCCGTCGGAGGGCGTGCCCGCGTCGGTCGCCAGGTCACCGACGACCTTGACCTGGCCCTTGTCGTCCACCTTGTACGTGGTCAGGGAACGGTTGTAGAGCATCTGGTCGGTGAGCATGTCGCTGTAGTAGATCTGCGCCGGGTCCAGGTGGACGAAGGCGTCGCGCTGGAGGACGCCGACGGTGCCGCCCTTCTTGGCACCGGGCACCTCGGGGGCGGGGCCGGCCGAGTCCTCCTTGGTGCCTATCGAGTAGTTCGAGGACCTGTTCTTGTCCGCGCCGGGCCCCTGGTCCTTCGCCCCGTCCCCGCCGCCGCCTCCGCTGCTGCACGCGGAGAGCACCAGGGCACCGGCCGCCAGGGCCGCGGCCGTACACCACCGGTATCCCGGCCTGGGATGTCTCGTCAACGGGTTCATGGGTCGATGCACCTGCCTGTCCGTCGATAACTGGTAGGGCACCTGCGTCAGCGTCCGGTCCTGGGGTCGAAGGCGTCCCGGACCGAGTCCCCGAGCAGGTTGAAGGCGACCACGAAAATGATCATCGCGAGGCCGGGGAAGAAGATGTAGGTGATGTCGCTCTCGTAGTAGTGGGCGCCGTTCGCGAACATCCGGCCCCAGTCGGGCGTGGGTTCCACGATGCCGACGCCGATGAAGGACAGGCCCGCCTCGATGGTCACGATCGAGGGCAGCATCAGCGTCGACTGCACCAGGATCGGGGTCCAGAGGTTGGGCAGCAGCTCCTTGCTGATGATCCGCCAGGGGGAGGCGCCGGTGACCTTGGCCGCCTCGACGAACTCCCGCTCCCGCAGGCTCAGCACCTGCCCGCGCAGCAGGCGCGCCAGCCCCATCCAGCCCAGCACCCACAGGACCAGGATCAGGGTCACCACCCGCAGATAGGTGGGCGTCTCCTTCTCGGGGCTGACGAAGAGGGAGTAGACGACCGGCGTGAAGGCGATGAAGGACAGCTGCGAGGGAAAGGCCAGCAGCAGGTCGATGAACCGCCCCAGGAGATAGTCCGTCCGCCCGCCCAGATATCCGGCCGTCACCCCCACCAGGACGCCCGTGACCACGCACAGGACGGTGGCGGCGGTCGCGATGAGCAGGGAGGTGCGGATCCCGTAGACCAGCTGGGACAGTACGTCCCGGCCCAGGGTCGGCTCGATGCCGAACCAGAAGCGGCCGGAGACACCGCCGTTGGGCTTCACGGGATAGCCGAACTCGTTCAGCAGCCCCCGCTCGTTCAGCCCGTAGGTGGTCGTCGCGTCCTTCCCGTAGAGCTTGGAGATCAGCGGGGCGGCCAGCGCGACGAGGAAGAAGAACAGCACGACGTACGCGGAGATCACCCCGGCGCGGTCGCGCTTGAAGCGGCGCCACATCAGCCGGCCGGGTGAGCGGCCCGCCAGCTCCGGTTGTGCCAGGGTGCTCCGGGAAGGACTCGTCATCGCCTAAATCCCCCGCACTGTAGACCAGTTGGCCCATCGCGGACCTGGAGCGCAACGGTGGGTTGAGCGGACTTTGGCAATGGATTCACAGCGCAGTCAAGAGGGCTGCGCCATCGGCCCTTCCGGGCCGGGCTTCTTGAGCGAAGGTTGAGCGGATCGACGACGCGGCGTGCTTGACAGGCTGGTCGTGCCGCAGGTCGACGGCCACCTGCGGCACGACCCGGCTACATGCCCAACGACCGCTTGAGGAAGTCGACTTGCAGCAGCAGGAGGTTCTCCGCCACCTGTTCCTGCGGCGTCATGTGCGTCACCCCGGACAGTGGCAGTACCTCGTGCGGGCGACCCGCGGCGAGGAGTGCGGAGGACAGTCGGAGGGTGTGCGCGGCGACCACGTTGTCGTCGGCCAGGCCGTGGATGATCATCAACGGCCGTGCCTCTTCGGCCGCCTCGCCCAGCCCCTCGTCGGTGACCAGCGAATTGCGGGCGTAGACCGCGGGCCGCTCCGCCGGGTCGCCGAGATAGCGCTCGGTGTAGTGGGTGTCGTACAGCCGCCAGTCCGTGACCGGGGCGCCCGCGATGCCGGCGTGGAAGACGTCGGGGCGGCGCAGCACGGCCAGCGCCGCGAGATAGCCGCCGTACGACCAGCCGCGGATCGCGACCCGGCCCAGGTCCAGGGGGTACTCCTCGGCGAGCGCCCGGACCGCCTCGACCTGGTCGTCCAGGGTCACGCCCGCGAAGTCGTCCCGGACCGCCTTCTCCCACCCGGGCGAGCGGTGCGGGGTGCCGCGGCCGTCGGCGACCACCACCGCGAAGCCCTGGTCGGCGAACCACTGCGAGGTCAGGTGGGAGTTGTGCGCGGCCACCACGCGCGGCCCGTGCGGTCCGCCGTACGGGTCCATGAGCACCGGGAGCGGCCCGTCACCCTCGGCGTAGCCGGTCGGCAGCAGGACGGCGCACGGGATGCGCCGCGCGCCCGCCTCGGTGAGCCGTGCGCGGGAGACCAGTACCGGCGCTTCCGCGTGGGAGGTGACCGTGGCGGTCCGTACGCCGTCGCGCAGGACCCTAACCGTCGCCCCGCTGTGCTCCAGCGACGTCGACACCAGGACGGTCACCGCGCCGGACCGCACGGCCGAGTGCCATCCCCGGCCCTCCGAGACGCGCTCCACGCCGTGCTCGCCGACGCGGTAGACATGGGTCTCCCCGGTCTCCGCCTCCTTCGCCTCCGGCCCGGCCGAGGCGGAGACGAGCAGGTCGCCGGGGCCGACGTCGAGTACGGCGCGGACGTGCAACCCCGGTCCGGTCAGGGCCCGGTCGCCCACCGTCAGGGCCCGTACGCCGCCCTCGTCGGAGATCCGTACGAGCCGGCCGTCCGCGGTCCACGCGGGCACACCAGGGAAAAGATCCAGCCAGTTTGCGTCCTCCTCCGTGTGCAGGACGCGGGTCGCGCCGGTCGCCGTGTCGACCGTCAGGAACACCTGGCTCCGCTGGTCGCGCGCCTGTGCGAGCAGCAGCGGCGGATGCCCCTCCGACCAGTGCACCTGTGCCAGATAGGGGTACCGCGCACGGTCCCACTCGACGTCCGTGCGCGAGCCGTCGAGGCCCAGCAGCGACAGCGTCACCTCGGCGTTGGGGGTGCCGGCGGCCGGATAGGCGACCTCGGCGGGCTCGCTGTCCGGATTGGCCGGGTCTGCGATCCACCAGCGTCGTACCGGCGCGTCGTCCACACGTGCGACCAGCAGGGACTCCCCGTCCGGCGCCCACCAGAAGCCGCGCGTGCGGTGCATCTCCTCGGCCGCGATGAACTCCGCGAGCCCCCAGGTCACCGTGGCGCTCCCGGGCTCTGCCAGGGCGCGGTCGCCGCTGCCGTCCGCCTCGACGACCCGCAGCGCGCCGCCCGCGGCATAGGCGATCCGGCGGCCGTCGGGCGACGGGCGAGGATCGGCCACCGGACCGGGAACGGCCAGCTCACGGGCAGTGCCGCCGCGCAACTCCGCGAGGAACAACCGCCCCGAGAGGGCGAACGCCGCCAACTCCACGGCGCTGTCCACCGCATAGCCGACGACGCCCGCCGCGCCCTCGCGGCTGCGCTCGCGCCGGGCCCGCTCCTCCGCCGACAGCTCCTCGTCCGCGCCGCCCAGCAACACGGCTGGATCGGCGGCCGGATACTCCCGGCCGGTCGCGGGATCGAGCACCCACAGAACGTTTGCCCGATCGAAACCGGTGCGGGAGCGCAGGAAGACGACACGCGAACCATCCGGCGACACGGTGAATGCGCGCGGCGCGCCGAGGGAGAAGCGCTGGGTTCTGGCGTACTGCCGTGGGAATGTGAGCTGTCCGGTCATGCCGGCGAGCCTACGGCGAGGGCGGCGCGATCTCGCCGTGCGCCCCGGATTTGCTCCTGTGCACCGAGTGAGGTCGGGGCACCGGAAAGTTATGATCACTGACGCATAGTTGGTATGTCGCGGGTGGCATCCGTATGTCATCCGCCCCTTGTCCGTCCGACCGCGCGTACATGGAGGTGAACCGCTGTGGCACTCTCGATTTCGGCGGTGGTGCTGCTGGCGATCATCGTCTTCCTGCTGGTCCGGAAGTCCGGACTGAAGGCGGGCCACGCCGCGGTCTGCGTGCTGCTGGGGTTCTACCTCTCGAGCTCGTCGATCGCCCCGACGCTCAACCAGCTGACCAAGAGCGCAACCGACGTCATCAGCAACATCAAGTTCTGACAGCGGCCCGCGGGCGCCGGCGGCAGTGCGGGCGTGGCGTCCCGCCGGGCCGGTCGGACTCGTAGGCTGTTCCCATGACCGACCGCTTCCCCTCGACGGGCCGCCGGCTGCTCCTGGTGCACGCGCACCCGGACGACGAATCGATCAACAACGGCGCGACCATGGCCAAGTACGCCGCCGAAGGGGCCCATGTCACCCTCGTGACCTGCACCCTCGGTGAAGAGGGCGAGGTGATCCCGGACGGACTGGCGCATCTCGCCGCCGACCGGGACGACGCCCTCGGGCCGTACCGCGCCGGAGAGCTCGCCGACGCCATGCGGGAGCTGGGCGTCGCCGACCACCGCTCCCTCGGCGGCCCCGGGCGCTACCGCGACTCCGGCATGATGGGCGCCCCGCAGAACGAGCGCCCCGGGTCCTTCTGGCAGGCCGACGTGGACGAGGCGGCCACCTCTCTCGTGGAGGTGATCCGCGAGACGCGTCCCCAGGTCCTGGTCACCTACGACCCCGAGGGCGGCTACGGCCACCCCGACCACATCCAGGCGCACCGCGTCGCGACGCGCGCCGTGGAGCTCGCGGGGGAGAGCGCGTTCCGCCGCGACCTCGGCGACCCGCACGAGGTCGCGAAGGTCTACTGGAACTGCGTGCCGCGCTCCGTCCTGGAGGAGGGCTTCGCGCGGCTGCGCGAGATGGGCGTCGGCAAGCCCTTCCCGGGCGTCGCCTCCCCGGCGGACGTGCCGGGTGTCGTCGACGACGCCGAGGTGACGGCGGCGATCGACGGCTCCGCCCATGCCGAGGCGAAGGCGGCCGCGATGCGTGCCCACGTGACGCAGATCGCCGTGGACGGCCCCTTCTTCACGCTTTCCAACGACCTGGGGCAGCCGCTCTTCGCCACCGAGTACTACAAGCTCGTGCGGGGCACCGCGGGTGCCGGGCGCGAGGACGACCTGTTCGCGGGGGTGGTCCTCTAATGAGCGGCATGGCCTCACCGATCGGCGCCGCGCGCATCGGCGGCTACCTCGGCCTCACCGCCCTCGGGGCGCTGGCCGGGGCCGCCGGATCGCTGGTGCAAGGCGGCTGGTTCCCCGGCGGGTTGACGCTGGCTCTGCTGGCCATCGCCGGGCTGAGCTACGGCGGGCTCCTCGCGACCCGCACCCGGGGCGGCGGGATGGCGCCCGGCATCGGCTGGATCGTCGCCGTGCTGCTGCTGACCGCGAGCAGACCGGAAGGCGACTTCCTCTTCAGCGCCGGACTGGGCTCGTACGCCTTCCTGCTGGGCGGGATGGCCGTGGCTGTGATGTGCGCCACGCTCCCGAAAGTGCCGCAACCGGGCGGGCCTTCAGCCCGACTTGGCAAGTGACGTGACGATTTCTGCCTGAGGAGCGCGAGGCGCGAAGGCGCGCCCCGCGCTCCCTGCCGCCGGGGGGATCCGGCAGCCGTCAAGTGCGTATCCGCGGTGCCCAGTATGGTGGTGCGCGCCGCCGAGCCGCCCGAACGAGGTCATGACGGGCGGCGGAGCCAACCGGGAGAACCTGCTTTGAGCCGTGAATCTGACAGTTCGTCCTCCGGGCCCCAGGGGCGCGGTGGCGCCGCTTACCCGTCGGGGACCCCGCCGTACGGAACCCGTCACGCGTCCTCGGACGGTGGCGGCAACGAGGAGCCGGCCGTGCCGCCGAAGCCGGAAGAGCCCAGGACCGAGACCACGCTGACGACGCGGATCCGCATCAACATCCCGGGTTCGCGCCCCATTCCGCCGGTCATCATGCGCACGCCCGTCGGTGACGAGGCGGCCGAGGGCGACAACGCCCCGGCGACGCCGGGCGCTCCGGCCGTGCCCGCGCCCGCCGCCGGCGAGCGCAAGCCCGCGCTGCCCCGCCGCCCCGAGCCGTCCGCGGCCCCGGCGCGCGCGGAGGCGGAGCGTCAGGGCGGCACGGGCGAGAAGGAGAAGACGAGCGACTGGTTCGCGCCGCGCAAGTCCGGCCCGTCCGCCCCCGGCCCCTCGACCGGCGCCAACCGGCGTACGGGCATGCAGGGCGGTGCCGTCGGCGGTGCGTCGGACGGCGGCTCGGGCGCGGCCGGTGGCTTCGGCGGAGGTTCCGCTTCCGGTGGCACCCCGAGCGGCGGCGTCCCCCGGCAGGCGCCCATGACCGGTGCTCCGGACCCTTCGACCACCGCTGCGCCCCTTTCCGGCCTTTCTCCCCTTTCTGGCCTTGCCCCCCTTTCTGATCCCTGGCCCGCCGACCCGCTGGCCACCGGCGCGAACCCCGTGATGCAGGAGCCCCCGGCCGTCGCCGCGCCCGTGGACGACTGGCCTCTCGACGCCTCCACGACGAGCGCCACGCCCTGGCAGAACGGCGGCCCGGCCGCCCCCGCGGTCCCCGCCGACGACTGGCCGGGCGGCCCCTCGACCACCGCGGCGACCCCCTGGCCGGGCGACGCCCAGGCCACGGGCGCGCCCGCCCCCGCCGACGACTGGCCGCTCGACACGTCCGCCACGGGCGCCACGCCCTGGCAGGGCAACGCCTCGGCCGCGCGTGCCGCACGCCGTTCCGGTTCGCAGGCCGACGACTGGCCGGGCGGTTCCTCGACGACCGGCGCCGTGCCGCAGCCGCCCGCGCCCGGTGGTGCGGCGCCGTGGCCCGGCGAGGCCCCCACGGCCGGGAGCCCGCAGGTCGACGACTGGCCCGGCGGTTCTTCGACGACCGGTGCCATGCCGCAGCCGCCCGTGCCGGGCGGCACCGTCGGCGGCGCGTCCACGACGGCCGGCACGCCGTGGCCCGCCGATCCCTCCACGACCGGTGCCACGCCCTGGCCCGCCGACCCCATGGCCGCAGGCGTCCCGGGCGCGAACCCGGTGGCCGGTGCCGCGCCGTGGAACGAGGCCGTGGAATCCACGCAGCAGTTCCCCGCGCCCACCATGCCCACCGTGGGCCAGAACGCCCTCGCGGACCCGTTCGCCCCCGCTCCGCCCGGCGGCGGCGCCTTCGCCGAGGGACGTACGGACACGCCCCGCGAAGGCTTCCCGCGCGTCCCGGCCCCGGCCACCGGCGCGCAGGCGGCCCCGCAGGCCCCCGCGGCCACCCAGACGCCGAAGCAGCCCAAGGGCGGCAAGGGCGGCAAGAAGGGCGGCGCCAAGGTGCCTCCGCCCGGCGGGCAGAAGGCGGCCGGCGAGACGCTCGTCAGCGGCGTGCCCGTCGTGCCCCCGCCCGCGGGCCCCGGCGCCAAGGCGCCGGTGGACAGCGGCGCGCCCCGCGTGCCCGTGCCGAAGCCGAAGGTGCCCGCGCCCGGCGCGGCGTCCTCCGAGGCCAAGAGCGCTCCGGCCAAGAGCGCTCCGGCCAAGAGCGCGCCCGCGAAGAGCGCGCCCGCGAAGAGCGCGCCCGCGAAGAGCGCCCCGAAGAAGAAGGGCCGCTCCAAGCTCGTCCTGGCCGGTGGCGCGCTCGTCGGCCTCGTCGGTGTCGCGTACGGCGCCGGGCTGCTGCTCGACCACGCCGACGTGCCGAACGGCACCACCGTGCTGGGCGTGTCCATCGGCGGCAGCTCCAAGGAGCAGGCCGTACAGAAGCTCGACTCCGCCCTCGGCGACCGCGCGACGGCGCCGCTGAAGGTGTCGATCGGCGGCAAGCAGGCGACGCTCAAGCCGGCCGTGGCCGGCCTGACCATCGACACGCAGGCCACGGTGCGGGCGGCGGCCGGGCGGGACTACAACCCGCTCACCGTCATCGGCTCCCTCGTCGGCGGCACCCGTACGGCGGAGCCCTCGATCGGCGCCGACGAGGAGAAGATCGCGGACGCCCTGAAGCGGGCCTCCGGCGAGACGGGCACCGCCAAGGAAGGCACGATCAAGTTCGAGGCGGGCAAGGCCGTGCCGGTCTACGGCCAGGCGTACCAGGGCCTGGACACCGACAAGGCCGTCGCCGCCGTCGCCCAGGCGTACCGCGACCGGGCGGCCACCGGCAAGGACAGCACGGTGGAGCTGCCCAGCGCCGGGCAGCAGCCCAAGGTGGACAAGGCCGAGGTCGACCGGGAGATGCAGAGCTTCGCGATCCCCGCCATGTCCGGCCTGGTCACCGTGCAGACCGACGCGGCGCACAAGATCCAGTTCGGCCCCGAGCGCTCGCTGCCGAAGATCCTCTCCGTGAAGGAGGTCGACGGCAAGCTCGTCGACTCCTACGACCTCGAAGCCGTCAAGGAGCTGTACGGGACGACCTTCGCGGGCGTCCGCATCCAGCGCGGTGACGGCAGCAAGACCGAGGTGACCCCGCAGGACGTCGTGGGCGCCCTGCGCAAGGCGCTCATGGGCAAGACGCCCGCCGAGCGCATCGGCGTCATCCCGCTCAACCCGAGCTGACGGACGCGCGACGGCGCAAGGCGAGCCCCCGTGCCCCACCCGGCACGGGGGCTCGCGTGCGTCCGGGGGCCGTGACCTGCCGGTTATCGGATCCATGACATCTGTCATCGGCAGCACACGACGGCTGACACTGCCGGGCGGGGCCACCGCCTGGAACCATCATGGGTATGACCACTACAGCGAGCACGTTCACGGGGGAAGGGCGCCGCACCGGCGCCCCCGTGGTCAGCTTTGAGAATGTCAGCAAGAGCTACGGCGACGTCCGGGCCGTCGCCGATCTGGATCTTCAGCTGCACGCGGGCGAGACCGTCGCCCTCCTCGGCCCCAACGGCGCGGGCAAGTCGTCGACCCTGGACCTCCTCCTCGGCCTGCGGACCCCCGACGCCGGCCGCGTGGAGCTCTTCGGCACCTCGCCGCAGGAGGCCATCGGCCAGGGCAAGGTCGGCGCGATGCTCCAGAGCGGCGGCCTGATGGAGGAGGTGAAGGTCCGCGAGCTCGTGAAGCTCGCCTGCGACCTGCACCCCCGGGCGTATCCGGTGCAGGAGGTCCTGGAGAAGGCGGACCTCACCGAGATCGCCGACCGCATGGTCAACAAGCTCTCCGGAGGCCAGGAGCAGCGGGTGCGCTTCGCCCTCGCGACCGCCGGGGCCAATGAGCTCGTCGTGCTGGACGAGCCGACCACCGGCATGGACGTCTCCGCCCGGCAGGCGTTCTGGAGCGTGATGCGGGAGCAGGCCCGGGAGGGCCGCGCGGTCCTCTTCGCCACGCACTATCTGGAGGAGGCCGACGCGATCGCCGACCGGGTGATCGTGCTCCACCGCGGGCGCGTGCTCGCCGACGGCTCGGCCGCCGAGATCAAGGCCAAGGCGGGCGCCCGGCGCATCGTCTTCGACCTGGACGGGCACATCGGCGAGGCCGCGCTGCGCGAGCTGCCGTTCCTGTCCTCCCTGGAGGTGTCCGGCCGCACCGTGCGCATCCAGTCGCACGACGCCGACGCCACGGTCCACGCCCTCTACGGCCTGGGTCTCTACCCGCGCAATCTGGAGGTCGCGGGCCTCGGCCTGGAGCAGGCCTTCATCGCCATCACCGACGCCGCGACCGCCGAGGAGGCGGCCCGATGAACACCTTGATCAAGCTGGAAATCGCGCGCACACTGCGCAACAAGAAGTTCATGTTCTTCTCCGTGCTCTACCCCGCGGGCCTGTATCTGCTGATCGCGGGCGGCGCGAGCTCCACGGAGATCGTCAAGGGCACGCACCTGACGCTGCCACTGCTGATGATGGTCTCCATGGCCTCCTTCGGCGCGATCACCGCAGTGCTCGTGGGCAACAGCGAGCGCATAGCCAAGGAGCGCGAGAAGGGCTGGGTGCGCCAGCTGCGGCTCACCGCGCTGCCCGGCCGCGGCTATGTGACGGCGAAGGTCGCCTCCGCCGCCGTGGTGTCCCTCCCGTCGATCGTGGTCGTCTTCGCCATCGCCGCGATCGTCAAGGACGTCCGGATGGACGCGGCCTGGCAGTGGTTCGCGCTGACCGGCGCGATCTGGGCGGGCAGCATCGTCTTCGCCGCCCTCGGCGTGGCGGTCGGCTATCTCGCGACCGGCGACGCCGTGCGCCCCATCACGATGATCATCTACTTCGGCCTGTCCGTGCTGGGCGGCCTGTGGATGCCGACCGCGACCTTCCCGAAGTGGCTGCAGAGCATCACGGAGTGGGTGCCCACCCACGCCTACGCCGCGCTCGGCCAGGCCATCGAGCAGGGCGACGCCCCGCACCTGAAGGACGTCTCCATCCTGTTCGCCTACCTTGTGATCTTCGCTGGTGCCGCCGCCTGGCTGTACCGCAAGGACACCCACAAGGCCTGACACACCGATGTCGTCGGCCGTGAGGAAGGAGGAGCGATGAGCGTGCTCGTACGCTGCCGGCAGTGGTGGCGTGACGTCCTCGCCGCCGACGACGTGCCCGTGGAGTACAACGGCGTCGGGTCCCGGCCCGACAGCCGCCGGCAGGCGCTGGTGAAGCTGGCCTGGGTCGGGATCTGGTTCGCCTATCTGGCGGCACCGGCCGAGGACGTCCTCGGCGACCACCACACGATGGCCGCCGACATCTTCGGCGGGGTGGGCCTGCTGGCCTTCGTCTTCTGCTACGTCGTCCTGGTGTTCCGGCAGACCTCGCGGCCGCTGGAGGACCGGGTGCTGCCGATGCTCGGCCTGCTGCTCGCGATGGCCGTCGTGCTGTCGCTGACGCTGGGCGCCGCCTGGCTCGTCCTCTTCGTCTACGTGTGCGTCGGCTGCGGCGCGGGCCTGCCGTTGAAGATCTCGCGCTTCGCGATCCTGCTGGCCCTGGGCGTGCTGATCGCCGTCGGGCTCACCACGCCGGACGCCGACTCGTTCCTGCCCGTGCTCGTCCTCCCGGCGCTGCTCGGCGGCTTCGCGATGGTCGGGGTGCGGCAGATGGCCCGTACGACGAAGGCGCTGCGCGAGGCGCGGGCCACCGTCGCCCACCTCGCCGCCAACGAGGAGCGGCTGCGGCTCGCCCGCGATCTGCACGACCTCCTCGGCCACTCGCTGTCCCTCATCACGCTCAAGAGCGAGCTGGCGGGACGGATGCTGCCGGACAAGCCCGACCAGGCCGCGCAGCAGGTCGCGGACATCGAGCGGGTCAGCCGCCAGGCACTCGTGGACGTACGGGAGGCGGTGAGCGGCTTTCGCCGCCCCACCCTGGACGCCGAGATCGCCGGAGCCCGAACCGCCCTCGCCGCGGCGGGCATCAGCGCCGATCTCGACCAGGCGGGTACCGTCCCCCATAGCCTGAACGGCATGGGAGGTGCCCCCATCCCCGATCTGCCGCCCGACGAGGAGGGCGTGCTGGCCTGGGCGCTCCGGGAGGCCGTGACCAACGTGGTGCGGCACAGCGGGGCGCGCCGCTGCGAGATCTCCCTGGCGGAGGCGGACGACGAGCTGTGCCTGACCGTCACGGACGACGGCCGGGGCCCGGGGGGCTCGCACGGCAACGGCCTCACGGGCCTGACGGAGCGGCTCGCGCTCGCGGACGGCCGCCTCGAAACGGGGCCGGGCCCCAAGGGCGGCTTCTGCCTGCGGGCTTGCGTGCCGCTCTCGCGGAGCGTGCGGGTGAGTGTGTAGCGGTGGGGTCGGGGGCCGGCGTTGTCGGTCGGGTGCGGGTCCGTTCGTCCGCACCACCGCTGCGCGGCGGCGTCCTCAAACGCCGGACGGGCTGATGGTGGCTGATACGGGCTCAAGCTCAGGCGGGCTGTGATTCCTTCCGGCCGCGGCCGGCGAAGACACGTGGGTGCGCCCCCGACGGGGGTGGGGGCGCACCCGCGGACCAGGCGGGATCACCGCGTGGCGCCGAGCGCCTACCCTGTGGCTGTGACCGAGCAGCCCTGCCCCGCCGTATCCGGCCGCACCATCAAGGTGCTCCTCGCCGAGGACCAGTCAATGGTCCGGGAAGCCCTCGCCGCGCTGCTCGGGCTGGAGGGTGACATCGAGGTCGTCTCCCAGGTCGCCCGCGGCGACGAAGTGCTCGACGCCGCGCGTGCGCACGCCCCGGACGTCGCCCTGCTCGACATCGAGATGCCCGGCATGACCGGCCTCGACGCGGCCGCGCTGCTCCGCCGCGAACTGCCCGCGCTCAAGGTCGTCATCCTCACGACCTTCGGCCGCCCCGGCTACCTGCGCCGCGCGATGGAGTCCGGCGCGGAGGCGTTCCTCGTCAAGGACGCGCCCGCCGCTCAGCTCGCCGACGCCCTGCGCAGGGTGCTGCGCGGGGAGCGGGTCATCGACCCGACCCTCGCCGCCGCCGCGCTCGCCGAGGGCGCGAACCCGCTGACCGACCGCGAGCGCGCCGTGCTCCGCGCCTCGGCCGACGGCTCGACCAACGCGGAGCTGGCGGCGGCCCTGCACCTCTCCCACGGCACCGTCCGCAACTACCTCTCCACGGCCATCCAGAAGACCGGGGCGCGCAACCGCGCCGAGGCCGTCCGCATCGCCCGGGACAAGGGCTGGCTGTAGCGGCGCGTCAAGAATCGGGCACTCTGTCGCAAGGCTGTCATACGGCCGTCGTAGGGTCCCTACGGAAGACGACGACGCGAGGGGGAGGGGAACGCCGCCGTGCACATCAAGCGCGTTCCCGACGGCGGTCGCGTCCTCACCGCCCTGCTCATCGCGGGGATCGCCGTGCTCGCCGTGCTCGACTGCGTGACCGGCACCCGGCTGCGGCTCGCCCTGATCGCGAGCGTCATGCCCCTGATCGCCGCCCGGCTCTGCTCGCTGGGCCGCACGGTCGTCGTCGCCGTGGTCTTCGCGGTGGCCCAGGCGGTGGCCCACTGCGTGATCATGCCGCGCTGGGACACGGCGGGCGTGCTCGTGGCGGTCCTCGGCGCGCTCCTCGTCGCCGGCTTCTCCGTGGCCCTGTGCGCGGCGCTGCTGGAGCGCGAGGCGGCGTACGACCGGACGCGGATGGTCGCGGACGCCGTGCAGCGCACGATACTGCGGGAGCTGCCCCTCACCGCCGGGCCGCTGCGGATCGCCGGGTTCTACATCTCCGCACAGGAGGGTGCCCGGGTCGGCGGCGACATCTACGAGGTGGTGGAGAGCCCGGCCGGGCAGCGCATCCTCATAGGTGACGTCCAGGGCAAGGGCATGCCGGCGATCGGGGCGGGGCACGCGGTGCTCACGTCGTTCCGGGAGGCGGCCTATCACGAGGCCGCGCTGGAGGCGGTCGCCGACCACATGGAGGGGGCGCTGCTGCGGCACAACAGCGCGCTGTCACTGACCGGTACGGACGAACGCTTCGTCACCGCGCTGCTGCTGGAGGTCGGTCCGCCCGGCACCACGACCCGGGTGCTGTCCTGCGGCCACATCCCGTACTACGTCATCAGCGGCGACCGGGTCGAGGAGCGGCTCCCCGAGCACTTCGGGCTGCCGCTGGGGCTGGGCCCGCTCACCGGCGTGCCGCGCCGGGCCGTCGACTCGGCGGTCTGCCGTACGGACGCCTCCTCGCCGGAGTGGCTGGTGCTGTGCACGGACGGGGTCACCGAGGCGCGCGACCCGCGGGGCCGCTTCTACCCGCTGCGCGAGCGGCTGTCCCACTGGGTCCACCTGCCGCCGGCGGAGCTCGCCCGCGCCCTCCGCGCGGACCTGGAGACCTTCACGGAGGGCGAACTCAAGGACGACGCGGCGGTCCTGATCGTCAGGGACGCGTCGGCTTGCGCCGGGCCCTGACCGCCATTTGAGGGCCGTCGTGTTCCCCCAACGGGCTTGATGCAGCTGGGGGGCGTTCGATCGCCCGGGTCCGGCGGACGCTCGCCGCAGGCGCAGCGGGACCCGCACGTGCCCACCCGGGGTCACGGAAATCAGCCTGTCCGGCGTCTGAGGACCCCGCCGCGCAGCGGTGGTGCGGAACAAGACAGCCCGCAGCCGGGCAACGAGCTCAGCCACCACCCCCCCCGGCATTCAGTTGAGCATGGCCCGCGCCGCCCGCGCCTCGCGGCGGACCGTCCGGGCCACCGTCGGCTCCAGGGCGTCGATCACCTCCGCGTACTCCTCCATCTCCCGCGCCCCGCCCACGAAGTCCCCGCGCTCCACCAGCAGCTCCGCCCGCTCGTACCGCAGCCGCGCCGGGTGGCTGGGCAGCAGCAGCGAGAGGTCGACCGCCCACAGCTGCACCTCGCTCCGCTCGGGGCGGGCCGCGGCCCAGGCGCGGATGTTGTTGAGGACGCGCAGCACGATCTCCAGCGGTTCGGCGGGGGAGAACATCGACTGCGTCAGCGGCGCCCCGGTCGCGCCCGCCACCAGCAGCCCGGCCTCGTCCTCGGACAGCTGCCGCCCGCCGTCGAAGGGGTCGGCCAGCACGTGCGGCCCGTCCGGGTCGCCGAAGCCCACGACGAAGTGGCCGGGCAGCGCCACCCCGTAGACGGGGGCCCCGGCCCGCCGGGCGACCTCCATCCACACCACGGACAGCAGGATCGGCAGCCCGCGCCGCCGCCGCAGCACCTCGTCGAGCAGCGAGGACTCCAGCCGCCGGTAGTCGGCGGGGGAGCCGCGGAACCCGCAGCGCTCCCCGAGCAGCTCCGCGAGGGCCGCGGCCCACTGCCGGGGCGCGGCGGCGCGCCCCAGCGCGGGGAGCGCCCCGGCCAGCCGGTCCAGTTCGATCTGCGCCGCGTCGACGGCGGCCTCGCCCGCCTCCGGGTCCGCCTCGGCCGAGATCAGGAGGCAGAGCAGCGCGACGTCGGGGCGTTCCTCCCGCGCCGCCTCCGCGAACCGCCGCCGGCCAGTGGTGTCGTCGGTGTCATCCATAGGTCCTCGTACCCGCTCGGGGCGGTGGGGGGAAAACACCCACCGCCGGTGTCCATGGTGCGCCCGTGACGCCTACCCCTGCGGCGCGCGACGGTAGTGGTACGCGTGGTGCGTGGTGAAACCGAGCCCGTCGTAGAGCGAGCCCGCGCCGCCGTTGTCCGTCATCACCTGGAGGTACGCCGCCGAGGCGCCCTCGCTCAGCGCCCGCTCGGCCAGCGCGGCCACGACCAGGGTCCCCAGGCCCTCCCGGCGCCGGGCCGGGTCCACGTCCAGCCCGGAGAACCCCGCCCACCGGCCGTCGACGACACAGCGGCCGATGGCCGCGGGCCGCTCCTCGCCCGGCACGGTCGCGAACCACACCGAGGGCCCGCCCGTCAGCACCGCCAGCGTGTCGGCGACGGACGCGGACGTGCGCCCGTACGCCCGCAGCCACGCCTCGTCCGGCTCCCGGGAGAGCAGCACCCGGCCGGTGTCGGCGGTGGTGTCGGCGAGGGGGGCCAGGGCGGCCGTGCGCACCACGGCATGCCGTTCGGCCGTCCAGCCGTGCCGCGCCAGCTCCGCGTCCAGCCGCTCGTCCTCGGCCGGATCGCCGGTGGTGACCTGCACGACGGCGGGCAGGCCGCGCTCCTCGTACCAGGCGACGACGCGCTCCACGGCCCGCGGCAGCGGCATCCCGCAATCGCCCAGGGGCAGCACCGAGTTGGCCCGGGAGGTGAAACCGCCCGCGGCCCGCAGCGTCCAGCCGCCCAGCGCCGCCGTCTCCCGCGCGGGCCAGCCGCGCGCCGCGATCTCCTGGAGCTCCCGCACCGTCGTGGCCGGGCCCCGCCTGCGCGCCGGAGCGGCCGGGATCACCTTGCCCGCGACGATCGAGGACTCCTCGATCACCACCGTCTCACCGGTCCGCCGTGTGATCCGCAGCACACCTCCGTCCCAGGAGTCGAGCACCCCGACGGTGTCCGTGAACCGCTCGGGGGACCGTCCGGGGTCGTTCAGCCGTCGGACAGATACCCTTTTTCCCACATCGGCGGTACTGATCCGGACTTCCAGCCGTCCGCCCGTGGTGAATTCCACAGCTCTCCTCGCCCCTCTTGTTCGTCAAGTGCCCGGGAACGGAGATACTAGGTGTGGGCATCGACGACGCCGCGCTCCCGCGCGAGATGAGCCCTACCGAGGAGGAACGACAGCGTGACCTACGTCATCGCGCAGCCTTGTGTCGACGTGAAGGACAAGGCGTGCATCGAGGAGTGCCCCGTCGACTGCATCTACGAGGGCTCCCGGTCCTTGTATATCCACCCGGACGAATGCGTCGACTGTGGTGCCTGTGAACCGGTCTGCCCGGTCGAAGCGATTTTCTACGAGGACGACACTCCCGAGGAGTGGAAGGACTACTACAAGGCGAACGTCGAGTTCTTCGACGAGCTCGGCTCGCCCGGTGGTGCCTCCAAGCTCGGTCTGATCGAGCGTGACCACCCCTTCATCGCCGCGCTGCCGGCGGACATCAACCCCGAGCACTGATTCTCGCGGCAGCCACCACGGCCCCGTACGGCCCTCGCGCCGTGCGGGGCCGCGGCATTTGACACCGAGCACCTATCGCAAGAGAGCGAGCGAGCACCCGTGGGCGCAGTCTCTTCCCGTCTCCCCGCCTTTCCGTGGGACCGGCTCGACCCGTACAAGGCGACGGCCGCCGCCCACCCCGACGGCATCGTCGACCTGTCGGTCGGCACCCCCGTGGACCCCGTGCCCGAGCTGATCCAGCGGGCCCTGACCGACGCCGCCGACAGCCCCGGCTATCCCACGGTGTGGGGCACGGCCGCGCTGCGCGACGCGCTCACCGGCTGGGTGGAGCGCCGCCTGGGCGCCCGGGACGTGACGCACGCCAACGTCCTGCCCGTCGTCGGCTCCAAGGAGCTGGTGGCCTGGCTGCCGACGCAGCTCGGGCTCACCGCGGGCGACAAGGTCGCCTACCCGCGGCTCGCCTACCCCACCTACGAGGTCGGCGCGCGGCTCGCGGGCGCCGAGCCCGTCGTCTACGACGACCCGTGGGACCTCGACCCGGCCGGCGTGAAGCTGCTGTGGCTCAATTCCCCGTCGAACCCCACCGGCCGCGTCCTCACCGCCGACGAGCTGCGCCGGGCGGTCGCCTGGGCGCGCGAGCACGGCGTGCTGCTCTTCAGCGACGAGTGCTATCTGGAGCTGGGCTGGGAGGCCGACCCGGTCTCGGTGCTGCACCCGGAGGTGTGCGGCGGTTCGTACGAGGGGATCGTCGCCGTCCACTCGCTCTCCAAGCGTTCCAACCTGGCCGGCTACCGCGCCGCGTTCCTCGCGGGTGACGCCGCGGTCCTCGGGGAGCTGCTCCAGATCCGCAAGCACGGCGGCATGATGGTCGCCGCCCCCGTCCAGGCGGCGACCGTCGCCGCCCTGGGGGACACCGCGCACGTCGCCGAGCAGCGCGAGCGCTACGCGCGCCGGCGCGAAGCCCTGCGCGCCGCGCTCGAGCGCGCGGGCTTCCGGATCGAGCACAGCGAGGCGTCGCTGTACCTGTGGGCCACGCGCGACGAGCCGTGCTGGGACACGGTGGCGGACCTCTCCAAGCGGGGCATCCTGGTCGCGCCGGGCGACTTCTACGGCGTGGCGGGCGAGCGCTTCGTCCGCGTAGCGTTCACGGCCACGGACGAGCGCGTGGCCGAGGCGGTACGGCGACTGTCCGCCTGACCTGGAAGGGGGACGTCCGGTGGGCTGCGAATTCAGCCCGTCCGGCGTTTGAGGACACGCCCGAAGGGCGTTCTCGCCGAAGGCGCGGCGGACCCGCGCCCAAAAACATAAACGAGAGGGCCCGGGAACCACTCCCGGGCCCTCTCGGTGTCGAACGACCGATCAGTGGCCGAGCGGCAGGCCACCGGTCGGCAGGCCACCGCCGGTCTTCGTCGCGGTCTCCGCCGCGCCGCCCACGACGCCGGCCGCCGAGCCGCCGAGGTCGCCCGCCACCTTCTGCGCGGCCGGGGTGGTGCTCTGGGCGGTCTTGCCGAGCGTGTCCGTGGTGCCCGGGGCGGCGGTGTCGACGGCCTTGTGACCGACCTCGGCCGTCGCGACACCGGCCTTGTGGGAGGTGGCCGCGATGTTGTTGCCCAGGCTCGCGCCGTCCACCGCGCTCAGGCCGCCCAGCTCGGGGGCCTTGAAGTCCGCGGCGCTGGCTGCTCCTGCCGCGCCGATGACGGGTGCGGCACCGGCGGCGACCAGCAGGGCTACCCGGGCGATCCGACGCGAAAGGGGGAGGGACATGATGCTCCTTTTGGCGGAGTTGGAGAACGTTGGCTGTCCGGCGAGCGGACGCAGTGACTACCGCGTGAGAGCCTCGAAGGTTGCGGTGCCCGAAGGTAAAGCCTTGGCAATGCGTCGCATTATCGGTTTCGGGAAATCCCGGGCAAAACACGCAGGGCGCGACGTTGTCCTAAAGGCGTACAAGCCTTTAGTCGCAAGGAAGTTGAGAGAAGCCGGACGGGCTTCGCGGGGCATGCCGGATTTCCGCCCGTCCCTCGGGCGGATACCCCGCAGGAGGGGATGCTCGTACTACTGAACGGTGGTGATCCGGACCTCGGACGACGGGGAGGCCGCGGCGTCCTTCGTCGCGCGCCAGCCGTCACGGGAGTCCTCGGCCGTCCACTCCCGGCCGGCGAAGTCGATGCGCTCGATCCGCAGTTCGGAAGCGTGGGCCACGGCCCACGACGCCAGCTGCCAGCCCCGCCGCGTGGGAGCGTCGTCCGGCGCGTCCGTCGGTGACGTCGCGGGCACCGTCACGGTGCGGGCCGCCGCGCCCGCCGCGCCGTCGGTGCCCCCGCCCCCGGTGCCGCCCATCGTCGGCAGCACCGTCGAGCCGAACTCGTGCCGCAGCTTCGTCCGTACCGCCGACGGGTCCCCGTGCTGACCGTCCGCCGGGCTCGTCGTGCAGCTGAAGGCGGCCTCCGCCCGGCCCGTCAGGCCCGACGCCAGCAGCGAGGCGTCCGGCTCGTGCTTGGCGTACGCCTGCGGGAAGCCGCTGCGCTGCACCTTCTGCGCGGCCACCGTCAGCGGCAGCCGCGAATAGCCGGGCACCTGCACGAGGTGGTCGTAGAACTTCCCCGCCGCGTACACCGGGTCGGTGATCTGCTCCGCCGTGCCCCAGCCCTGCGTCGGGCGCTGCTGGAACAGACCCAGCGAATCGCGGTCGCCGTGGTGGATGTTGCGCAGCCCCGACTCCTGCATGGCCGTCGCCAGCGCGATCGTCACCGCGCGCTCCGGCAGCCCGCGGGCGGCGCCCACGGCCGAGATGGTCGCGGCGTTCACGGCCTGCTCGGGCGCCATCGCGTACGACGCGCCGTTGGCCCGCACGGTGCAGCGGGGGGCGCCGGGGCCGCCCGTCACCAGCTGGGCCACGCCGTAACCGATCAGCGCCAACAGCACGGCGCAGGCGGCCACGATGCGCAGCAGGCGACCACGGCGGGTGACGGAGATCCGGGACATGCGGCAAACGTTACTGGAGAGATATGAGAATCATGAGGGCCGTGCCCCCGGCCGGAGTCCGGGGCCCCGCGCACGGGATCCGCCGGGCTCTTCCGGCCGGGGCCGGGCCCCTGCGGGCCGGGTTAGAGTCGCGGGCATGGATGACGCCGTACTCGACCTGTCCCTCGACGCCGCCGCCCTCACCGCCCGGCTCGTCGACATCCCCTCGGAGAGCGGGGACGAGAAGACGCTCGCCGACGCCGTGGAGAGCGCGCTGCGGGAGCTGCCGCACCTGACCGTCGACCGGTACGGCAACAACGTCGTCGCCCGCACGAACCTGGGCCGTGCCGAGCGCGTGGTGCTCGCCGGGCACATCGACACCGTGCCCATCGCCGACAACGTCCCCTCGCACACGGACGACGACGGCTACCTGTGGGGCTGCGGCACCAGTGACATGAAGTCCGGCGTCGCGGTGCAGCTGCGCATCGCCGCGACCGTCCCCGCGCCCAACCGCGACCTGACGTTCGTCTTCTACGACAACGAGGAGGTCGCCGCCCACCTCAACGGCCTCGGCCACGTCGCCGCGGCCCACCCCGACTGGCTCACCGCCGACTTCGCCGTGCTGCTGGAGCCGACCGACGGCCAGGTCGAGGGCGGCTGTCAGGGCACGCTGCGGGTCCTGCTGCGCACGGAGGGCGAGCGCGCCCACTCGGCGCGCAGCTGGATGGGCAGCAACGCCGTCCACGCGGCGGCCCCGATCCTCGCCCGGCTCGCCGCCTACGAGCCGCGCCGGCCGGTCATCGACGGCCTGGAGTTCCACGAGGGGCTCAACGCCGTACGGATCGAGGGCGGCGTCGCGGGCAACGTCATCCCCGACGCCTGCACGGTCACCGTCAACTTCCGCTACGCCCCCGACCGCACCCAGGAGGAGGCGCTGGCGCACGTCCGGGAGGTCTTCGAGGGCTGCGGCGTCGCCGCGTTCGTCGTCGACGACCACTCGCCCGGCGCGCTGCCCGGTCTCTCCCACCCGGCCGCCGCGGCCTTCATCGAGGCCGTCGGGGGAACGCCGAAGCCCAAGTTCGGCTGGACGGACGTCTCGCGCTTCTCGGCGCTCGGCGTGCCCGCCGTCAACTACGGCCCCGGCGACCCGATGGTCGCGCACAAGCGGGACGAGCGGGTGCGCGCCGCACTGATCCCGGAGTGCGAGGAGCGGCTGCGCGCCTGGCTCACCTCCTGACGGGCCCGCCCGCGGCGCCGTGTGGGCCTACGCTGAACAGCAACGATCAGCGGAGGGAGAGCGGAATGGCACATCCCGAAGGGGCCCGCGCGCAGCGGGAGCAGCGCCGTGGGCCGGTCGTGCGCAGGCACGGCCAGATGCAGCAGGGCACCACCGACCAGCATCTGCTGGACACCAGAGGCACCGCGGACTGGGTGCACGAGGATCCCTTCCGGGTGATGCGCATCCAGTCCGAGTTCGTCGAGGGCTTCGGCGCGCTCGCCGAACTGCCGCCTGCCATCAGCGTGTTCGGCTCGGCCCGCACACCGGTGGGCTCGCCGGAGTACGAGGCCGGGGTGGCGCTCGGCCGCGGCCTGGTCGAGGCCGGTTTCGCGGTCATCACCGGCGGCGGGCCCGGCGCGATGGAGGCCGCCAACAAGGGCGCGACGGAGGCGGGCGGCATCTCCGTCGGCCTCGGCATCGAGCTGCCCTTCGAGCAGGGCCTCAACCCCTACGTCAACCTCGGTGTGGACTTCCGCTACTTCTTCGTCCGCAAGACGATGTTCGTGAAGTACGCGAGCGGGTTCGTCGTGCTGCCGGGCGGACTCGGCACGCTGGACGAGCTGTTCGAGGCGCTGACGCTGGTGCAGACCAAGAAGGTCACGCGTTTCCCGATCGTCCTCTTCGGCACGGCGTACTGGCGCGGCCTGGTCGACTGGTTCCGCGACACACTGATCGCGGAGGGCAAGGCGGGCCTGCAGGACCTGCACCTGTTCCATGTGACCGACGACGTCGACGAGGCGGTCGCCCTGGTCACCAAGGAGGCCGGGGCGTAAGCGGCGCGGCGCCCGCCGGCCCGGCCACGGGCCCGGCGGGGCGCCTGCTGTGTGCGCCTGTGTGCGGCTGCGTGGGTCTGCGTGTGCCTACGCGAGCCCCCGGCGCGCCACCGCCGGGGCCCGGTGCCCCGCGATCGACGCCACCATGTCGAGCACCTGCCTGGTCTCCGCGACCTCGTGCACGCGGTAGACCTGCGCCCCCAGCCACGCGGAGACGGCCGTCGTCGCGAGGGTGCCCAGCACCCGTTCCTTCACCGGCTTGTCGAGCGTCTCCCCGACGAAGTCCTTGTTGGACAGCGAGACGAGCACGGGCCAGCCCGTCTCCGCCATCTCGCCCAGCCGCCGGGTCGCCTCCAGCGAGTGGCGGGTGTTCTTCCCGAAGTCGTGGCCCGGATCGATCATGATCGCGTCGCGCCGGACGCCGAGCGCGACGGCCCGCTCGGCCAGCCCGAGCGTCACGCGCAGGATGTCCGCCATCACGTCGTCGTAGGCGATGCGGTGCGGCCGCGTACGGGGCTCCACCTCGCCCGCGTGCGTGCACACCAGACCCACGCCGTAACGCGCCGCGACCTCGGCCAGCTTGGGGTCGAAGCCGCCCCACGCGTCGTTGAGCACGTCGGCGCCCGCCTCGCAGACCGCCTCGCCGACGTCGTGCCGCCAGGTGTCCACGCTGATCACCACGTCCGGGTGACGCCGGCGGACCTCGGCCACGAAGCCGACGGTGCGCCGCGCCTCCTCCTCGGCGGTGACCTCCGCGCCGGGGCCCGCCTTCACGCCGCCGATGTCGATGATGGCGGCGCCGTCCGCCACCGCCTGCTCCACGCGGGCCAGCGCGGCCTCGTCCTGGAACGTGGCCCCCTGGTCGTAGAAGGAGTCAGGCGTCCGGTTGACGATCGCCATGATCACCGGTTCGTGGGCGTCGAACTCGCGCCGTCCCAGCCGCAGCATTTCCCTACTCCTCTTCGCGTGGTCCGCCAGCGACCTTAACTGTCAGTGGGGCATGGCACGATCGTGGACGACGGATTCGTGTGGCGGGCGCACCTGGGAGATGGTCGTGTTCTGGTTCTTGCTCATCGCGCTGGTCGTGGTGGTGGCCGCGGTCACGCTCTTCGTCGTGGGCGGCGGGAGCGGTGTCTCGCTGCCCGAGGCCGAGCCGGACCGGATCGCCTGGCCGCTGCCCGCGGACCGGCCCACGACCCGGGCCGACGTCGACGCGGTGCGGCTGCCGCTCGCCGTGCGCGGCTATCGCATGACGGAGACCGACGACGTCCTGGACCGGCTCGGCGCCGAACTGGCCGAGAGGGACGCGCGGATCGCCGAGCTGGAGCGGTCCCTCGCCGACGCGCGGGCGGAGGCGGCGGCGCGGGGCGCGGAGAAGGGCCACGAGGGCCCCGGACAGGCGCCGCACGGCGCCGCGCCGGGCGAGCGGAGCGG
Source organism: Streptomyces sp. NPDC051173 (assembly GCF_040689515.1). Taxonomy (NCBI): domain Bacteria; kingdom Bacillati; phylum Actinomycetota; class Actinomycetes; order Kitasatosporales; family Streptomycetaceae; genus Streptomyces; species Streptomyces sp. NPDC051173. The sequence continues at coordinate 136,397 of NZ_JBFBBD010000004.1, read as the reverse complement.
GGGCGGGGAAGCATGAGCACCGGAGCGGTCGTCGGCCCGGACGGGCTGGCGCGCTGTCCATGGGGCCTGGAGGCGGAGTCCGTGGCGGACTACCGCCGCTATCACGACACCGAGTGGGGCCGCCCGGTGCACGGCGACGACGCCCTTTACGAACGGATGTGCCTGGAGGCGTTCCAGTCCGGGCTGTCGTGGCTGACGATCCTGCGCCGCCGCGAGGGGTTCCGCGCGGCCTTCGCCGGCTTCTCCATCGCCGAGGTGGCGGCCTTCACGGAGGCCGACGCCGAGCGGCTGCTCGCCGACCCGGGCATCATCCGCAACCGCGCGAAGATCACCGCGGCGATCGGCAACGCCCGGGTGGCGGCGGAGTGGGCGCCCGGCGAGCTGGACGCCTTCATCTGGTCGTACGCCCCGGACGGGCCCCGGAAGGCGCCGCGTTCGGCGGCGGACGTGCCCGCGACGACCCCGGAGTCCACGGCGCTGGCGAAGGAGCTCAAGAAGCGGGGCTTCCGCTTCGTCGGCCCCACGACGGCGTACGCCATGATGCAGGCGTGTGGTCTGGTCAACGACCACCTGGCCAACTGCCATGCGCGCGGGGGCGCGTAGCCGTGTCCGACGGATCGTTGCCAGACCGCGGGCAGCCTGCTGCCTGCGGCGGAGGCGCCCTTGGGGGTGTCCTCAGAGGTGCCCCCAAGGGCTGAATCGCGCACCCACGTCAGCCGCAACCAGCCTGTTGGGGGCACCTCTGGGGGCACCCCCGGACGGAGTCTGGGGGAGTTAGCTGGGGGAGGTCGAGGACACCGCCGCGCAGCGGTGGTGCGCAGACGACGCCACCCGCAGAACCGACCACAAGATCCGCCGGTCACGGCCCAGGCCGCCCGGCCGGTCAGCGCCCGACGAAGCGCGGCTTCTCCTTCTTCAGGAAGGCGTCCACCGCGATGCGGTGGTCCTCCGACGCCCCTGCGCGCGCCTGGAGCTCGTCCTCCTTGGCCAGCGACTGGGCCAGCGAGTGGTCCGCGCCGTAGGCCAGCGACTCCTTGAGCGCGGCGTAGGCCGCGGTCGGGCCCTCCGCGAGGCGCCGGGCCACCGACCGTGCCTCGGCGGCGAGGTCCGCCGCGGGCACGACCTTGTTGGCGATGCCCAGCTCGTACGCCTCCTGGGCGGGCACGTTGCGGGGGAACAGCAGCAGGTCGGAGGCGCGGCTCTGGCCGACGAGGCGGGGGAGGGTCCAGGAGACGCCCGAGTCCGCGGTGAGCGCGACCCCGGCGAAGGACGTGTTGAAGGAGGCGGTGTCCGCGACGACGCGGTAGTCCGCGGCGAAGGCGAAGCCCGCGCCCGCGCCCGCCGCGACGCCGTTGACCCCGGCCACGACCGGCTTCCGCATCCCGGTGATCGCGGTGACGATCGGGTTGTAGTGCTCCTTGACGGTGGTCATCACCGACTCGGTCCGCGCCAGCAGCTCGACGTGTTCCTTGAGGTCCTGTCCGACGCAGAAGGCGCGCCCCGTGGCGGTCAGCAGGACGGCGCGCACGGCCGGATCCGCGCCGGCCTCCTGCAGCACGTCGCGCAGCGCGACCTTTGTCGCGATGTCGAGCGCGTTCATGGCGTCGGGACGGTTGAGTGTGACCGTCGCGAGCCCGTCCGTCACGTTGTACAGCACGGTGTCGGCCATGGAGCCGCTCCCTCCCTCGTCGCGGCTGCGTCGGCAGCCGTCAGGGCTCAGCATGCCGGAGATCACCGGCGGCCGATATGTGACCTGCGTCAAAGAAACCGGCCATCGAGGCGGCGCGATGGCGGCGCAGTATCGCAGTCCGATCGCCGAATTGGGTGGTTTTGCGAGAGCGCGTTGCCGACCGGATGCGGACTGATGTTGGTCATCGGGTCGCGCGATGCGGGATAATGGCCTGGAAGCAATGTGTTCGATGCCGGTGACACCTGGGTTGTCGGCTGCGGCGAGCTGGTTTCAGGAAGGGGAACGAGCATGGCGGCCATGAAGCCGCGGACGGGCGATGGCCCGCTCGAGGTGACCAAGGAGGGGCGGGGCATCGTCATGCGGGTTCCGCTCGAAGGCGGCGGTCGTCTCGTCGTCGAGCTGACCCCGGACGAGGCCAAGGCTCTCGGCGAGGCCCTGGAGAAGGTCACCGTCTGACGCGCGGCCTGCGGATCTCACGCTGCCCCGGTGCCGGCTGGTCCTGGCTCCGGGGCAGTGGTGTATCCACGGCCGGTCACGCCCGCGCCCCGGTGGGGGCGTGACCGGCCGTGGCACGCACCGGTCAGCCGCGCCGGGCCGCGCACAGCAGCCCGTCGCCCACCGGCAGCAGTGAGGGCAGCAGCACCGTGGACTCGCGGACGGCGCGCAGCAACTCGCGCAGCCGCTGCACCTCGGCGGGCTGGGCGGCGGAGTCGACCGTGCGGCCGTCCGCGAAGACGCCCTCGAAGCAGACGAGTCCGCCCGGCCGCAACAGGCGCAACGATTCGGCTAGATAGTCGAGGCACTCCAGCCGGTCGCCGTCGCAGAACACCAGGTCGTATCCGCCGTCGGCGAGGCGCGGCAGGACCTCCAGCGCGCGGCCCGGGATGAAGCGCGCGCGGTTGCCCGCGAAGCCCGCGGCGCGGAACGCCTGCCGGGCGAACTGCTGGCACTCGGGATCGCTGTCCACGGTCGTCAGGACGCCGTCGGGCCGCATGCCGTGCAGGAGATGGAGGCCGGAGACGCCGGTGCCCGTGCCGATCTCGGCCACCGCCTTGGCGTCCACCGCCGCGGCGAGCAGGCGCAGCGCGGCGCCGGTGCCGGACGACACCGAGCGGAGACCTGCCTCGTGAGCCCGGTCCCGGGCCCACCGCAGCGCCTCTCCCTCGGCGACGAACGCATCGGCGAACGCCCAGCTCGTCTGCTGGTTGCCGGTAATGGCCCTCTCCTGTCCCCGTAGTCGACGCAACCGTGACTGTATCCGCTGACCACGGGAACCCGCAGATGGGACCGCGCGTTGGGAAGAATCGGAAGGCTACGGCGGGAGAAGCCGGGGGGAGACGTCGGAGACGGGGGACCAAGACCAAATGAAGGTCAAAATTCCTTATCCTGAGCTAACGGGCGGGATGGATATGGTAGGGGCTCCACTGGACACCACCAGAGCCGACAGGGGAGGTGCGGCTGCGGCCGGAGACCGTCGGGGCGTGCTGAAGCGCTTTCGCAGGTCCATCGGCGAGCCGAAATCCGTGACCAAGACCGCTGACCGTTCGCGCACCGCCGACTCCGCACCCACCGCGACCTTCGCCACCGATGCGGATTCGCAGGCGTGGGCCCCTCCCTCCTGGGAGGAGATCGTCAGCACGCACAGTGCACGGGTCTACCGCCTCGCCTACCGCCTCACCGGCAATCAGCACGACGCCGAGGACCTCACGCAGGAGGTGTTCGTCCGCGTCTTCCGCTCGCTGTCGACGTACACCCCGGGCACGTTCGAGGGGTGGCTGCACCGCATCACCACCAACCTCTTCCTGGACATGGTCCGGCGCCGCCAGCGCATCCGCTTCGACGCACTCGGCGAGGACGCCGCAGAGCGGCTCCCCAGCCGCGAGCCGTCCCCCCAGCAGCACTTCAACGACACCCACTTCGACGCGGACGTCCAGCAGGCGCTGGACACCCTCGCCCCGGAGTTCCGCGCCGCCGTCGTCCTGTGCGACATCGAGGGCCTCTCCTACGAGGAGATCGCCGCGACGCTCGGCGTGAAGCTCGGCACCGTGCGCAGCCGCATCCACCGTGGCCGCTCCCACCTGCGCAAGGCACTCCAGCACCGCTCGCCCGCCGCCCGGGCCGAGCAGCGCGCCGTCGCCGTCACGGGTGCGGGCCCCGGCTTTCCGCTGGGTGGGGAGGTAGGGATCGCGTGACCGGTTCAGGCGGTCAGTCCCCCGCCGAGCACCATCTCGGCGACCGCCTCGCGGCCCTGGTCGACGGGGAGTTGGGACACGACTCTCGGGAGCGGGTGCTCGCGCACCTGGCGACCTGTTGGACATGCAAAGCCGAAGCCGACGCCCAGCGCCGGCTCAAGAGCGTGTTCGCCGAGGCGGCCGCCCCGCCGCTCTCCGACGCGCTCCTCGCCCGCCTGCAGAACCTGCCCGGCACCGGCCCCGGCGGTGACGGCGCCGAGAGGCTCCGCGGCGAGGACACGCGTCCCGCTCCGGACGGCCGCAGGCGGCCCGGAGGCCAGGGAAGAGGCGGCTCCGGCAACCGGGCTGAAACCTTTGCCCTCTTCCCCGCCGTCGCCCCCTGGCAGCGCGACCGCGGCTTCCGCGTCCACGAGCTGCCCGACCCTTCCCGCGGTGCCTCACGGGGGCGCCGCTTCGCCTTCGCGGCGGCCGGCGCGGTCTCGCTCGCGGCCTTCGCGCTCGGCAGCGCCCAGCCGCTCGCCTCGGTCGGCGAGACCACCAGCGCGCGCTCGGAGGACCCCCGCGTGGCCACCACACCGCTTTCCATGAGCCAAGGAGACACCGCGGAGGACAGCCGGCGCTCCCTGGCCCTCACGCTCGCCGGGCGGGACGGGCCCGCGGTGCCCGGCGCCCCGGCCGCGCCCGCGCCTCCGGCCACGGGGGTGTCGCTGCTGCGGCCCTCCGCCGCTCCGCTCCCGCCGCTGATCCGCGCCGCGCTCCCCGCACCCGGCTTCTCCGCGGCCGACAGCGCGCCGATCCGGCACTGATCCTTCCCGCCGTGGCCGCGCCCGACGGATCCGGGCGGCGGCCCCGGCCCTCTGCGCAGGTCCGCGCGGACCTGGTTGAATTCCTGGTGGGCCGCGGAGCCCTCGGGCGACGCCGCGCGCCCTCCGGCGAACGGTGGGGAGAAGATGGACGAGGGGAAGGCGGGGCCCATGGGTCCCAAGCCGCACTGGTGGAGCCGTCCCCGGCGTACGACACCGCCTGACGCGGTGCCGCCCGGCCCGGAGGCCCAGGCCGAGGAGGGCACGGCGCCCGCCGCTCCGTACGCCGCCCCTGCACCCCTGCACGCGCCCGATCCGTACAGCACGCCGCCCTACGGCCGCCCCGGCCCGTGGGCGCCCGCGCCGCCCGTCCAGCGCCCGGTCACCCCGGCCCACGGCACCCACCTGCCGCCGGGCCTGCCTCCTGCCCCGCCTCCCGCTCCGCCCGGCGCGGCGTTCCCGCCGCCCTTCCCGTACGGGCCGCCCCGGCCCGAGCCCTGGACCTACGACCCCTGGGCCGTCTCACCCGCGGCCCGCCCGGCGGCCCCGGGGCCGGCCGTGCGACGGCGCGGGCGGATCGTCGTCGGAACGGTGATCGTGGCGCTCGTCGCCGGGGGCATCGGCGGGGTCGTCGGCGCGTTCCTTGAGCGGGACGGTGTCGTGGGGCACCACGTGCGGCTGCCGCAGGCGCCCGTGGACCGGTCCGGGCGCGCCCCCGACAGCGTCGCCGGGATCGCGGCGCGCGCCCTGCCCGGCGTGGTGACGATCCATGTGCGCGGCAGCAGCGACCAGGGCACGGGCACCGGCTTCGTCCTGGACAAGGAAGGCCGCATCCTCACCAACAACCACGTCGTGGAGCCCGCGGGCTCCGGCGGCGACATATCGGTGACCTTCAACAGCGGCCAGACGGCGAAGGCCACCGTCGTCGGCCGGGACAGCGGCTACGACCTGGCCGTGATCAAAGTCTCCGGCGTGACCGGGCTGACCCCGCTCGCCCTCGGCAACTCCGACTCCGTCCGCGTCGGCGACTCCGTGGTCGCCATCGGCGCGCCCTTCGACCTCGCGGGCACCGTCACCACCGGGATCATCAGCGCCAAGGAGCGCCCGATCACCGCGGGCGGCCAGAAGCAGGACGGCAGCGACGTCAGCTACGTGGACGCGCTCCAGACCGACGCCCCGATCAACCCGGGCAACTCCGGCGGGCCGCTGATGGACTCCCAGGCCCGTGTCATCGGCATCAACAGCGCGATCCGGTCCGCGGGTGACAGCTCCGACCTCGGCGGCCAGGGCGGCAGCATCGGCCTCGGCTTCGCCATACCGGTCAACCAGGCCAGGCGCGTCGCCGAGGAGCTCATCAACACCGGCCGGGCCACCCACCCCGTCATCGGGGTGACCCTGGACATGACGTACGCGGGCGACGGCGCCCGGGTGAACTCCAAGGGTGCCGACGGCCCGGCCGTCACCCCCGGCGGACCCGGCGACAGGGCCGGCATCCGGGACCAGGACGTGATCAAGAAGGTCGACGGGGCCCCGGTGCACAGCGGGCAGGAGCTGATCGTCAAGGTCCGCAGCCACCGTCCGGGTGACCGGCTGTCCCTGACCGTGGAGCACGACGGCGGCGAGCGGACCGTGGAGCTGACCCTGGGCTCGGCGGGCGCGCGGTGACCTTTGGCCTGATGTTGGCCCGGGCGACGCCCTCGGGGGTCCCCGGGCCAGGTACCGTGATAGGTGGCCGCGACCCCCGGCCACTGACGCATCAAGGAGCTGCAACGTGCTCGACATAGGACCCCTCGAGCTGGTCGCGCTCGTGGTGATCGCGGTGCTCATCTTCGGCCCGGACAAGCTGCCGAAGATGATCCAGGACGTGTCGCGGACGTTGCGCAAGATCCGGCAGTTCTCGGAGAACGCCAAGCAGGACATCCGCTCGGAGCTGGGCCCGGAGTTCAAGGACTTCGAGTTCGAGGACCTGAACCCCAAGACCTTCGTGCGCAAGCACGTGCTCGACAAGGACGAGCTGGGCCTGAAGGAGATCCGCAACGGCTTCGACTTCAAGGCGGAGATGGGCGACGTGGCCGACGCGGTCCACGGGCGCAGCAGTGCCCCGGCCCCTTCCGCCGAGCCGGCCGCCCCCGGCTCCGCGTCCCCCTCCGGCGGCCCTGACCTGCTCAAAAAGCGCGAGGGGCTGCATCCGGGCGAGCGTCCGCCCTTCGATTCCGACGCCACCTGAGCTCGCGCATCCCCGGCGCCATTGACGGGGGTGGCTATCCTCCCTGTGTTTGGGGTGAAGTCTCCCTAGGGGGGCGGGCTCGCCCAGGACGTCGGGCAACGAGGAGGCGCCGCGCAGATGGAGACGACGAGTCGGGTAGGGGCGCAAGGGCCGGCCGGTGAGGCCGGTGCGTCCGCCGCACAGGATGCGGCACAGAGCGGCCCCGGTACCCGGCGGTCCGTCGACGGCTATCTGCTGGCCTCGTTCCCGTGGTACGGCCTGGACGAGGCGTACAGCGGGCCGCGCTGGCTGATGCAGGTCGGCGCCGCCGCCGACGGGACCGTGGAGCACGGTTCCACGGGTCACGGCGAGGAGCCCTCGCTGCGCGGCGAGAAGACCGCCCCCGCCGAGGCCAAGCAGCGCTTCGCCGTCGTGGTGACCGTCGCGAGCCGCCCCGTCCGGCGCAGCGCCGACGGCACGGGCGTGCTGGAGGCCACCTCGGTCTCCTCCGCCGCCTGGCTGGCCGGCTCGGGGCTGCTGTCGTCCACCTGGCCGGCGCAGATGGAGCGCGCCCTGCGGCAGGACTGGCTGGACCAGCAGACGGCCCTCGCCTGGGAGCTCGCCGACCATCTGGAGGAACCCGCCTGGTCGACGCTGTCGCTCCCGGTCGACGGGGTGCCCACCGACTTCCGCTACCGCGAGTCCGAGTACGGCTGGGTGCTCGCAGGTTCCGCCGAGGGCGTCCACCTGGGCGCGTACGGGCGGGGCATGAGCGCGTACGGCATGGGCTTCTCGGTGATCAAGGACCTCGCCGCCTACGGGAGCTGAGGCGGTCACCGATCGGGCCACCCGAGCTGCGGACGCCCCGGTGCCGGGCTTGAATGCCTGGCAGGGGACGCACTCGGAGAGGTGAAGCGACATGGGTGGTTCGTTCGAGCTCTACAAGGACAAGGCCGGCCAGCACCGGTTCCGCCTCAAGGCCGGGAACGGCGAGATCATCGCCGTCGGCGAGGCGTACAACAGCAAGGCCGCGGCCGAGAAGGGCATCGCGTCCGTGAAGAACAACGCCCCCGACGCACCGGTCAAGGACCTGGAGACCGGGAACCGGTAGCCGGAGGAACAGTAAGGGGCGGCCTCCATGGAGGCCGCCCCTTACCGCGCCTGTCGCACAGGCGGCGTCAGAACTTGTTGCGCGGAGTGATCCCCAGGGACATCCCCGACAGGCCGCGCTGGCGGCCGCCGAGCTTGCCCGCGATCGCCCGCAGCGCGGCGCCCGCCGGGGACTCCGGGTCCGACAGGACGACGGGCTTGCCGTCGTCGCCGCCCTCGCGCAGCCGGACGTCGATCGGGATCGAGCCCAGCACGGGCACGTTCGCGCCGGTCGTCCGCGTCAGGCCGTCGGCGACCGTCTGGCCGCCGCCCGTGCCGAAGACGTCGACCATCTCGTCGCAGTGCGGGCAGGGCAGCCCGGACATGTTCTCCACGACGCCGACGATCTTCTGGTGCGTCTGCACGGCGATCGAACCGGCGCGCTCGGCGACCTCGGCGGCGGCCTGCTGAGGGGTCGTCACCACCAGGATCTCGGCGTTCGGGACGAGCTGTGCGACGGAGATCGCGATGTCACCGGTGCCCGGCGGGAGGTCGAGCAGGAGGACGTCCAGGTCGCCCCAGTAGACGTCCGCGAGGAACTGCTGGAGCGCGCGGTGCAGCATCGGGCCGCGCCACACCACCGGGGCGTTGCCCGGCGTGAACATCCCGATCGAGATGACCTTCACGCCGTTCGCCGACGGCGGCATGATCATGTTCTCGACCTGGGTGGGCCTGCTGTCGCCCGCGCCCAGCATGCGGGGCACCGAGTGGCCGTAGATGTCCGCGTCCACGACGCCGACCTTCAGGCCGTCGGCCGCCATCGCCGCCGCGAGGTTGACCGTCACCGAGGACTTGCCCACGCCGCCCTTGCCGGACGCCACCGCGTAGACCCGGGTCAGCGAGCCCGGCTTGGCGAAGGGCACCTCGCGCTCGGCCGTGCCGCCGCGCAGCGACGTCGCCAGCTCCTTGCGCTGCTCGTCGCTCATCACGTCGAGCTCGACGGTGACGCCCGTGACGCCCTCGACGGCGGCCACGGCATCGCGCACGTTGCTCGTGATCGTCTCGCGCATCGGGCAGCCCTGGACCGTCAGATAGACCGCTACCGCGACCGAGCCGTCCGCGCCGATCTCCACCGATTTGACCATGCCCAGGTCGGTGATCGGACGGTGGATCTCGGGGTCGTTCACCGTCGCGAGCGCGGCGCGGATCGCGTCCTCGCTCACGGACGTGCCGTTCGTGTCGGTAGCCATAAGCACGATGGTACGGCGCGTGAGGGGGCCTCCGGAAAGGCCCTTCAGCGGTCGCGTTCCTCACTCTCGTACGGGAATACCCGCCGCGTTTCCAGCTCCTTCACCAGATCCTGGAACTCCGAGCGGATCCAGTCCCGCGTCGCGACCTCGCCCAGGCCCATCCGCAGCGCGGCGATCTCCCGCGTCAGGTACTCCGTGTCCGCGATGGACCGCTCGTTCTGCGTGCGGTCCTGCTCCAGATTGACCCGGTCGCGGTCGTCCTGCCGGTTCTGCGCGAGGAGGATCAGCGGCGCCGCGTACGACGCCTGGAGCGAGAGCACCAGGGTCAGGAAGATGAACGGATAGTTGTCGAACCGCAGATGCCCCGGCACCGTGGTGTTCCACAGCACCCACAGCACGATGACGACCGTCATCCAGACGATGAACCGGCCTGTCCCCAGGAACCGCGCGATCCGCTCCGAGGTGCGCCCGAACGCCTCCGGGTCGTAACTGGGCAGCCAGCTGCGCCGCCGCACCCGCGGCAGGTCCAGCCGCACCCGCGGCTGGTGCGCGATCCGCTCCTTGGCCCGCTCCTCACGCGTGCGTTCAGTGCCCATCGGTGGCCTCCGGCAGATCGCTCATGCCCAGCGCACCGGAGTGCAGCTCGGTCTCCCGCCAGTCGTCCGGCAGCAGGTGGTCCAGGACGTCGTCCACGGTCACCGCGCCCAGCAGCGCGCCGCTCTCGTCCACCACGGGGGCGGCGACCATGTTGTAGGTCGCCAGATAGCTGGTGACGGCGGGCAGCGGGGTGTCCGGCGGCAGCGGCCGCAGGTCGGTGTCGACGATCGACCCGACGAGCGTGAACGGCGGGTCCCGCAGCAGCCGCTGGAAGTGCACCGTGCCGAGGTACTTGCCCGTCGGGGTCTCGTCCGGCGGGCGGCACACGTAGACCTGCGCGGCCAGCGCGGGGGAGAGGTCGGGGTTGCGCACCCGCGCGAGGGCGTCGGCGACCGTGGCGTCCGGCCGGAGCACGATCGGCTCCGTGGTCATCAGGCCGCCCGCCGTCCGGTCCTCGTAGGCCATCAGGCGCCGTACGTCGGCCGCGTCGTCCGGCTGCATCAGCGTCAGCAGCCGCTCCATGTCGTCCTCGGGCAGCTCGGACAGCAGGTCGGCGGCGTCGTCCGGGTCCATGGCCTCCAGGACGTCGGCCGCCCGCTCCTCCTTGAGCTTGCCGAGGATCTCGATCTGGTCGTCCTCCGGCAGCTCCTCCAGGACGTCGGCGAGCCGGTCGTCGTCCAGCGCGGCAGCCACCTCCGCGCGCCGCTTCGGCGACAGGTGGTGCAGCACGCTGGCGAGGTCGGCCGGGCGCAGCCGCTCGAAGGTGGCCAGGAGGTTCGCGGCGCCCTGCCCGTGCTCCTCCAGCGAGAAGCCGGTCACCGCCGACCACTCCACCGTCAGCGTCTCGCCCTTGCGGCGCAGGGCCCCGCCCTTGCCCTTGCGGACGAAGACCTTGTCGATCTCCCAGTCGCGGCGGGCCGGCAGCTGGGTGACCGCCACGTCGAGGACGGTGACCTCCTCGTCCCCGTCGACCAGCCGCACCCGGCGGTCCAGCAGCTCGCCGACGACCAGCGTCTCCGTGGGCCGCTGCTCGAAGCGCCGCAGATTGATCACGCCGGTGGTGATGACCTGGCCGGACTCCACGCCCGTCACCCGGGTCATCGGCAGGAAGATCCGGCGGCGGCTGACGACCTCCACGACCAGGCCCAGCACGCGCGGCGGGCGCCCGCCGACGCGCAGCATCGCGACGAGGTCCTGCACACGGCCCACCTGGTCGCCGTTCGGGTCGAAGACGGCCACCCCGGAGAGGTGCGAGACGAACACCCGGTGGACGCCTCCCGCCATGGCCGCGCCCTCCTTCTCCGGGATCCCGAAGGGGTGATGTCCAGGTTTCAGGCTACGTGCCCGGCTTCTTCCCGGCGCGGGAGAGACGGCCGTACGGACTCCCCGCTTCCGCCTCCGCGCGGCCCGGGTACGCTGCCGTACTCCATCGGTGTCAGGAGGCATGAGCAGACGTGCGAACCCCGAAGGCGGCACTCGTCGGAGCGCTGTGCGCCGGCCTGTCCGCCGCGCTCACGGCCTGTGGCGGCGCTGGTGAGGATCCCGACGCGGGCACCAACGGCGTGGGCAAGCTCGACGCCGCGAAGATCCAGGACAAGGCGACGGCGGCCGCCCGCGGCGCGGACGCGGTCCACCTGTCCGGCAGCGTCGTCAGCCAGGGCAGTACGTACAAGATCGACATGCGGCTGAAGAAGGACGGCGGCACCGGCCAGGTCGCGACCGGGGCCGGCGCGTTCGAGCTGCTGCGCGTCGGCGACGAGCTCTACCTCAAGGCGCCGGCGGCGTTCTGGTCGCACGGGGACGGCGGTGGCGCGGTGGGCGGCAAGCTGGAGAAGAAGTACGTGAAGGTCCCCGCCAACGACCCGTCCTACCAGCAGTTCAAGGGCTTCACCGACAAGAACGTCCTGCTGGACGGCCTGCTCGTGCTGCACGGCAAGCTCACGCGCGGCGACCACGGGACGGTCGCCGGTGTCCGCACGATCCGTGTCACCGGCGGCGACAAGGGCAGCGGCGGCACGCTCGACGTCTCCCTGACGGGCACGCCGTATCCCGTGCGGGTGCAGCGGGCGGGCGGGGCGGGCCAGCTGGAACTGGGCGACTGGGGCAAGGACTTCGCCCTCTCCGTCCCGGACAAGAGCGCCACCGTCGACTACGGCAAGAACATCCCGACGGGCGCCGACCCGTCCGCGGGCAACGGCCCGTCCACGGGCAAGGACCCGTCCGCGGGCAAGCCCTGAGCCCCGCGGGTCAGCCCCGGCGGCGCCGGCCCCGGAGCAGGCGCGGCAGGGCCGCGGGCATGGGCATCCGCGTGACGGCCGGCGACGGCAGGGGCTGCGCGGCCAGCGCGCCCGACGGCAGCTCCACCGTCGAACCCTCCGGCTCCAGGCGCAGCACCCGGCACTCCGCGGCCCACCGCTCCTCGAGCCGCTCCGCGTCCGGTGCGTTGAGCCGCTTGCCCTTGAGTTCGGCGACGGCCGCGCTCCACTCCTCGCCCCGCGCCGCGAGCTCGGCCACGCGCGCGTGCCAGGTCACCAGGCGGCCGCCCTTGTCCTTGCTCCGCACCGTCACGGCCGCCCGCGCGCCGTCCGTGAGCCCGAGCTCCTCCACCGGCTGCTCGCCGGGCCCGCCGACGAGATGGGCGGCGCCCTCGTGCCACACGTGCCACAGCGCACGGCTCGGCCCCGTCGGACCCTGCACCCAGATGAGGCCGGACTTCTTGGTGGCCTCTTCGATCAGCGCCAGCGTCTGCGTCATGCGTTCACCTTATGCCGCCTAGGCTGGACGGGTGATGACTGCCCGGACCACCAGGACCGCCCGAGCCGCCCGTACGGGCCCCGCCGCCCCGTCGCAGGCACCCGCTCCGGGTGCCGCGGCCCCGGTCCGTACGGACATCGCCCTGCTCGCCGTGGCCATCGCCGGGATCTCGCTCTCCGCGCCGCTCACCGCGACCCTCGCCCCGGCCGCCCTCGCCATCGCCTTCTGGCGCAACGCCATGGCGGTCGGCGTCCTCACCCCGCTCGCGCTCGTCCGGCACCGCGCCGAGCTGCGCGGCATCGGGCGCCGGGCCCTGCTGCTGTCCGTGGCGGCGGGCGTGCTGCTCGCCGTGCACTTCGCGATGTGGCTGCCGAGCCTGCGGATGACGTCGGTCGCGTCCTCGACCGCGCTCGTCACGACGACCCCGATCTGGACGACGCTCCTGCTGCGCCTGGGCGGACACCGCCGCCCGGCGCTCGTCTGGGCGGGCACCGCTCTCGCCTTCCTCGGTGTCGTGATCCTGACGGGCGTCGACTTCGCGGTATCGGCCCGCGCGCTCGCCGGGGACGCGCTCGCGCTCGCCGGCGGCATCGCGGCCGCCGGGTACGTCCTGCTGGGGGCGGAGGTGCGGCGGACGGTGGGCACCGTGGCGTACACCTACGTCCTGTACGCGACGACGACGGTCCTGCTGCTGGTCGCCTGCCTGGTGTCCGGCGACCGGCTCGGCGGCTACAGCGGGGACACGTGGCTGAAGCTGGCCCTGCTCACGGTCACCGCGCAGCTGCTCGGGCACTCGCTGATCAACCGTGTGGTCAAGGGCCTCGGGCCGTCGGTCACCTCGACGGCGATCCTGCTGGAGACCCCGGGAGCCGCGCTGATCGCGGCCCTGTGGCTGCACCAGCTCCCCCCGGCCGCCGCGTACCCCGCGCTCCTGGTGATCCTGGCGGGCCTGGCCCTGGTGATCAGGGGCGACCGGGCGGCGGGCTAGCCCCCTCTACAGCCAGCCGTTCCGCTTGAAGCCCCGGTGGATGGCGACACAGATCGCCACCGTCACGACCATCACCGTCGGGTAGCCGTACTTCCACTCCAGCTCCGGCATGTACTTGAAGTTCATGCCGTAGACGCCGGCGATCATCGTCGGGACCGCGCAGATCGCCGCCCACGACGTGATCTTCCGCATGTCCTCGTTCTGGGCGACCGACGCCTGCGCGAGGTTGGCCTGGAGGATGGAGTTGAGCAGGTCGTCGAAGGAGATCACCTGCTCGTGCACGCGCGCGAGGTGGTCGGCGACGTCACGGAAATACTTCTGGATGTCCGGCTCGACCAGCCGCATCGGCCGCTCGCTGAGCTGCTGCATCGGCCGCATCAGCGGCGAGACCGCCCGCTTGAACTCCAGCACCTCGCGCTTGAGCTGATAGATCCGGCCCGCGTCACCACCGCGCGAGGAGCCCTTGCCGGGCGCGGAGAAGACATCGATCTCGACCTCGTCGATGTCGTCCTGCACGGCGTCGGCGACCGCGATGTAGCCGTCGACGACTTGGTCGGCGATGGCGTGCAGGACGGCCGAGGGGCCCTTGGCGAGCAGCTCCGGGTCGTCCTGGAGGCGGTGGCGCAGGGCACGCAGCGAGCCCTGGCCGCCGTGCCGGACGGTGATGATGAAGTCCGGACCGGTGAAACACATCACCTCGCCGGTCTCCACGACCTCGCTGGTGGCGGTCAGTTCGGTGTGCTCGACGTAGTGGATGGTCTTGAAGACGGTGAACAGCGTGTCGTCGTAGCGCTCCAGCTTGGGCCGCTGGTGGGCGTGGACCGCGTCCTCCACGGCGAGCGGGTGCAGCCCGAACTCCCTGGCGATGCCGGAGAACTCACGCTCCGTCGGCTCGTGCAGCCCTATCCAGGCGAAGCCGCCGTCGGCCCGTACGCGCCGCATGGCCTCGGCCGGGCTGACGTGGTCGCTGAGGCGCTTGCCGTCGCGGTAGACGGCGCAGTCGACGACTGCGCTGCTGACGGAGAGGTCCCGCGTGGAGTCGTACTCGTAAGGAGTGTCACCCCGGCGGAGGGCGGGGCGGACGGCGGCACGCAGGTCGCGGATCATCGACATGGCAGGCTCCTTCACGGGCCGGCCGCCAGTCTCGGGGGAGCGGCGCAACGCTGCCCGGAACGTGGACGTACCCCGGTCGGCAGGAAATACGTCCGCAAAGCGGGCGGCGCTTCGCGCGGTGCGGTGGACTGACGGCAGTGCGCAAGAACTTCGCGGAGAACACGGAACAAAGCGAGACGAAGGCGCTCTTCCGTCAACTGCTGTGGGCGCGAAAGGACTTCCAGCGGGAACCCCGGTGGTATCCGGCGGAACGGCCGGTACGGGAAGGCTTTCAGATCACAAGGAGCGCGCCCGGAGCGGAGGGACGGGAGAACTACCGGTACTGCACGGTCGACTAGGATCCACCGCAGCCCCACCTCCTCCGGCCGGTCCCCGCTGAGGGACGAACGTAACTCCCTGACCAGAGGCCAAGGCTAGCAGCCACTTAACCCGTCAATACCCTCCTTTGCCCGTTCGATACGCGTTCTATGCTCACTGCATGTCAGACGTTCTCGCACTGGTCGAGGCCCGGCTGCGGACAGCCCTGGGCGAACCGGACGCGCGCGCCGCGGTGACCTTCCTCGGCACCGACCGGATCGAAGTTCTCCGTTTCCTCGACGGAGACGTCGTCCGCTACGCCACCCTCGGCATGTCCGCCCAGCCGATGTCCGACCCCACCGCCGTCGTCGCCGACCCGCTCCGGGGACCGCGCGCCGAGCTGGTCCTCTCCGTACGCGCAGGCCGCGCCGACACCGACAAGGTGCTCCGCCTGCTGGCCGTGCTCGCCGCGTCCCCGCAGGTGGAAGGGCTCGTCGTGGCGCCCGGAGCCTCGCTGGACACGGGCGAGCCGCTGTGGCCGGGCGCGCCCTTCACCTCCGTGCTCGTCGCGGAGTCCGGCGGGCTGGTCGAGGACCTCGAACTGGACGAGCCGCTGGAGCCGGTCCGCTTCCTCCCGCTGCTGCCGATGACACCGAACGAGGCGGCGTGGAAGCGGGTCCAGGGAGCGGCCGCGCTGGAGGAGCGGTGGCTCGCGCACGGCACCGATCTGCGTGACCCACTGAGGTCCGGGGTGCCCCTGGGGTGACGCTCCGGGGTGTCGGCGTCCGGACGGGTGATCGTCCTTGACGCGGCGGCGGGCTGGGAGGACCGTTGGGCCTTATGAGGGGCGAACCCAGTTGCCCGAAGTGCGGAGGCCGGGTGCGCGCGCCCGGTCTCTTCGCCGACTCCTGGCAGTGCTCCGCGCACGGCCCGGTGCACCCCTTGCAGCCGGTCGTCCCGCCGAGCGTCGAGGCGCTGGCCGTCGTCGTCAACCGCGCCCGGGTGCCGGTGTGGATGCCCTGGCCCCTGCCCGTCGGCTGGCTCTTCACGGGCGTGGTGTGCGCGGGCGACGACCGCAGCGGCGGCCGGGCCACCGCCGTCGCCTGCTCGGGCCCGAGCCCGCTCGGCGGCCCCGGTGAGCTGCTGCTCGTCGCCGAGGAGCTCGGCGTCGGCCTCGGCGCCCGCTACGCCGGGATCGACGGCCCCGACCCCGGCCCCCACATGTGTGTCGACCGCTCGCCGCACGCCAAGGTGCACGCGGCGGGCCGCCCCACCCCCCTCTGGCACGTCGACGGCGCGCCCGACGACCGCGCGGTCTTCGCGGGCGAGGCGCGCGGGCTGTGGCTGTGGGCGGTCGTCTGGCCGGAGCGGTCGGGGCTGCTGATGTACGACGAGCTGGTGCTCACGGATCTGCGCGAAGCGGGCGCCGAGGTGGAACTCCTGCCGTGCGGCGCGCTGTCCCCGCGCCTGCTGTCCCCGTAGCCCGGCCTCCGGCGGCCGCGGCGGAGCGCCGGTTGGTGGCGGTGCCGACGGCGGCGCCGGTTATCCTGAACCGGTCCCCTACCGTCCCACCGCCAGGAGCCGTGACGTGCGCATCGACCTGCACACCCACTCCACGGCTTCGGACGGCACGGACACCCCCGCCGAGCTGGTCCGCAACGCGGCCGCCGCCGGGCTGGACGTCGTCGCGCTGACCGACCACGACGGGGTCGGCGGCCACGCCGAGGCCGTCGCCGCGCTGCCCGCCGGGCTCACCCTGGTCACGGGCGCCGAACTCTCCTGCCGCTTCGCCGGACCGGACGGCTTCAGCGTGCACATGCTGGCCTACCTCTTCGACCCGCTGGAGCCGGAGCTCGCCCGCGAGCGCGAGCTCGTCCGCGACGACCGGGTCCCCCGCGCGCGCGGCATGGTCGCCAAGCTCAACGAACTGGGCGTGCCCGTCGCCTGGGAGCGGGTCATGGAGCTCGCCGCGGGCGGCGCCGTGGGCCGGCCGCACGTGGCCAGCGCCATGGTCGAGCTGGGCGTGATCGACAGCGTCTCGGACGCCTTCACCTCCGAGTGGCTGGCCGGTGACGGCCGCGCCTACGTCGAGAAGCACGAGCTCGACCCCTTCGACGCGATCCGCCTGGTCAAGGCGGCGGGCGGAGTCACCGTCCTCGCGCACCCCTTCGCGCTCAAGCGGGGCGCCTGCGTCTCCGAGAGCGGCATAGCCGAGCTGGCCTCGGCCGGTCTCGACGGCGTCGAGGTGGACCACATGGACCACGACGCGTCCACGCGCGCCCGGCTGCGCGGCCTGGCCGCCGACCTCTCCCTGCTGACCACCGGCTCCAGCGACTACCACGGCAGCCGCAAGACCTGCCGGCTCGGTGACTACACCACCGACCCGGAGATCTACGGCGAGATCACCCGCCGGGCCACGGGCGCGTTCCCCGTCCCGGGCGCGGGCGGCTGACCCCTCACCCCACCCCGGTCCCTCCGGGCCGCGCGCGTGCCCTGCGCCCGCGCGTGACCGGGCTTCCGTACGCCCCTGAGCACCCGGCCGTACGACCGGCGCGTACTGCTCGTACGCACTCCCCTTCCTGTTACCTCCGTGCGCTGCCCCGCGCCCGCGACCCGCCTCACCCAGCTCCTGCTCGCACCACTCTCGCAAGGCCACACTGTGTTCGACTTCGCTGTCTTCGGATCCCTCTTTCTCACGCTTTTTGTGATCATGGACCCGCCCGGGATCACCCCGATCTTCCTCGCGCTCACCTCCGGCCGCCCGGCCAAGGTCCAGCGGCGGATGGCCTGGCAGGCCGCCGCGGTCGCCTTCGGCGTCATCGCCGTCTTCGGCATCTGCGGCCAGCAGATCCTGGACTACCTGCACATCACCACCCCCGCGCTGATGATCGCGGGCGGTCTGCTCCTGCTGCTGATCGCGCTGGACCTGCTGACCGGCAAGTCCGAGGAGCCGACCCAGACCAAGGACGTCAACGTCGCGCTCGTCCCGCTCGGCATGCCGCTGCTGGCCGGGCCCGGTGCGATCGTCTCGGTGATCCTGGCGGTCCAGCACGCGGATTCCGTCAGCGCCCAGATCTCGGTGTGGGTGGCCATCGCCGCGATGCACGTCGTGCTGTGGCTGGTGATGCGCTATTCGCTGCTGATCATCCGGGTCATCAAGGACGGCGGCGTGGTGCTGGTGACGCGGCTCGCGGGCATGATGCTCTCGGCGCTGGCCGTCCAGCAGATCATCAACGGCATCACCCAGGTCATCGCCAACCGCTGACGGCGCGGGCCTCGCGCCCGGCGCGGCACACCCGCGAACGCACGACGCCCCCGTACGGTCCGTACGGGGGCGTCGGCACGTGGGAGCGCTTACGCACTACCGGGCCGCGGTGTGGGCCGGGCGGATGTAGATGCGCTGGCCTGTGGATGCGGCCTGCTGCACGATCCTGTTGACGGAGGCGGCGTCCACGACGGTGCTGTCGACGGCCGAGCCGTCGATGTCGTCCAGGCGCATGATTTCGAAGCGCAAGGCTTCTCCCTTCGTCTGATCCTCCTGAGGAGAACTCCATTGAGTGGGTGACGGTGTCGCGACGGTGCGACCCGTTCACATACGTGTCCAACGAGGTGATCACTTCAAACATTCCCTACGCTAAGGAAATTTTTAACGTGACTAATTACTGAGAGCTCGCACATGACCCACCCCTCCGCCGCGAACCCCGCCGCGCACCCCCCGCTCCCGCCGCAGACCCCGGACCTCACCACGGTCGCCGCGGGCATCGAGCGCACCAATGAGCTGCTCACCCGCGTCCTCGCCGAGGTCGCCACCACACCCTCCACCCACGCGATCTTCGTGGACGCCGGCTACGTCTACGCCGCCGCGGGCCGGCTCGTGGCCGGGACCGAGGACCGCCGGGCCTTCGACCTCGACGCCGAAGGACTGATCGAGGCGTTCATCGACAAGGCCCGCATGATCTTCCCCGACAGCAGGCTGCTGCGGGTCTACTGGTACGACGGCGCCCGGCGCCGCATCCACACCGCCGAGCAGCAGAGCATCGCCGAACTGCCCGACGTCAAGGTGCGCCTGGGCAACCTCAACGCCAACAACCAGCAGAAGGGCGTCGACTCCCTCATCCGCAGCGACCTCGAATCCCTCGCCCGGCACCGTGCCATCAGCGACGCCGCGCTCATCGGCGGCGACGAGGACCTCGTCTCCGCCGTCGAGGCCGCGCAGGGCTACGGCGCCCGCGTCCACCTCTGGGGCATCGAGGCCGTCACCGGCCGCAACCAGGCCGAACCCCTGCTCTGGGAGGTCGACAGCCAGCGCACCTTCGACCTCGACTTCTGCAAGCCCTACGTCAGCCGCCGCGCCGTCCCCGAGCCCTACGGCGAGGCCGCCGCCCACCAGGCGCCCGCGCCCGGCCGCGACGACGTGCGCTTCGTCGGCGCCCAGGTCGCCGCCCAGTGGCTGGGCTCGCGCGGCCGCGACACCCTCGCCGAACTGCTGCCCGGCCACCCCTACCTGCCCGGCGCCGTCGACCAGGAACTCCTGGTGGAGGCCGAGGCGCTGCTCGGCCTCTCCCTCCGCGGCCACGCCGACCTGCGCCGCGCGCTGCGCGACGGATTCTGGGACCACCTGGGCGCCCAGTACTGAACGTACGGAACCAGCGTGACGCGTGCGCGCGCCGGAATGCGCGCGGGCACCGTGAGTGGAACCCTGGCTTCGGGTGGCCGTGCCCCAGGGCGCGGCCACCCCCGAGCGCTGCCGGCGTCCGGCAGTCCGGAAGCCCCGGAAGAGCCCCCGACCAGAAGCGAGGCGGTCCGCCATGGCGTCGTCGTCCCTTGACCGTGCCGTGCCGGGTGCGCCGTGCTGGGTGTCCCTGCTGACCCACGACCTCGCCGCCGCCGAGGACTTCTACGGACCGGTGATGGGCTGGACCTTCCGGTCCGGGAGGCTGGGCGAGAACTTCACCGTGGCGCTCGCCGACGGCAAGCCCGTCGCCGGCATCGGCAACGTCGCCCGCACCATGGGTGTCGCCGTCTCCTGGACCTCGTACTTCGCCGTCGAGGACGCCGACACCGTGGCCTCCCGCATCCGCGAGCGCGGCGGCACCGTCGCCGTCGGGCCGATCGCGGTCGGACACGGCCGGGCCGCCCTCGCCGCCGACTCCGCGGGGGCCGTCTTCGGCTTCTGGGAAGGCCAGACGCTCCGCGAGTGGCGCGTCGGCCGGGAGGGCGCGCCCGCCTGGCTCGAACTGCGCACCCGCGACGCCTTCGCCGCCGCCATCTTCTACGGCGAGGTCTTCGAGTGGGCCACCGGCCGCCCCGACCGCTGCGAGGTGCGCTACGAGGACGACGCCGTGATGGTCCGCTCCGGTGGGCACACGGTCGCCTGCCTGCGCGGCGGCGCGGTCGAAGCGGCACCCGACCCGCGGGTCCGGCCCCGCTGGCACGTCTATTTCTGCGTCGACGACGTCGAGAAGGCCGTCGAGACCGCCCTCGCCGCCGGCGGCACGGTCGCCGCCGAACCGGGCCAGTCCCCGGTGGGCCGCGAGGCGACGCTCCGCGACCCGCAGGGCGGGCTCTTCACGGTGACGGCGAGCGAGGCGGGCGGTTAGGCGGTGACCGGTCCCGTCCGGCCCCAGAAGCGGACGAGCGCCTCGGCCGTCTCCGCCGGGCGTTCCGCGTTGGGGGAGTGGCCCGCGCCCTCGACGACCGTACGGACCGCCGACAGCTCCTTCGCCATCGCGTCGATCGACGGCACCGGCCACGCGTAGTCCAGCCGGCCGGAGAGTACGTGCTTGGGCAGCGGGACCGCCGCCAGCTCCGCCGTACGGTCCGGCTCCGCCGTCAACTGCCGCCCGGCCGCGATGAGTTGCTCCTTGGCCGTGCCCGTCCAGCGGCGGTGCAGGAACTCGTCGAGACCCGCGGGCTCCGCGACCGGCCCCGGTTCCTGAGGTTCCTGGGGCTCCTGCTTCCGCATCTCCTGCCAGACCGCTTCCTTGTCCAGCTGTCCCAGGGCGTCGATCAGCAGCCGGGTGCGCGCCTGCTGCTCCGCCGCGATCGGCCCCGGGCCGCAGCTCATGATCGTGAGCGAGCGGAAGGGGGAGGCGTCCAGCAGCACCGCCGCGCGCGAGACCAGGCCGCCGAACGAGTGCCCCAGCAGGTGCACCCGACCACCGAGGGCCGCCGCCTGGGCGAGCACGTCCCGGGCCAGCTCCTCCTGCGCGTACGCCGCCGCTTCCCGCGGCCCCGGGCTCTCGTACTGCCCCCGCCCGTCCACGGCCACGGCCCGGTAACCGGCCGCCGCGATCGGCTCCAGCAGAGCGATGAAGTCCTCCTTGCTCCCGGTGAACCCGGGCACGAGCAGGACGGTGCCGCGGCTCGCCCCCGCGGGCGGGGCGTCGTGCGCCGCGAAGTCGCCGCGGGAGGTGGGGAGGCGGTGAGCCTCCGCTCGCGGGGGCAGGGTGAGAAAGGGTGGGCGGCTCATGGGGGTGAGGCTAACGGTGGGGCGCTCGCGCTCGGATTCCGGGTAGGGGTCGAAAAAACGACGGCCGGTCCCCGTGATGGGGACCGGCCGTCGTCGAAGGGATGGAGCGTCAGCTCGCGGCGACCTTCGGCGCCGCGGCCTTACGCGTCCGCTTCACAGGAGCCTCGGCACCGTCCGCCTTCGGAGCTGC
The DNA here is from genome assembly GCF_040689515.1 of Streptomyces sp. NPDC051173. Taxonomy (NCBI): domain Bacteria; kingdom Bacillati; phylum Actinomycetota; class Actinomycetes; order Kitasatosporales; family Streptomycetaceae; genus Streptomyces; species Streptomyces sp. NPDC051173. The sequence continues at coordinate 114,756 of NZ_JBFBBD010000004.1, read as the reverse complement.
GGCCTTGCGCGTGCGCTTGGGCTTCTCCTCGGCCTCGACGGTCTCAGCCTTGGGGGCAGCCGCCTTGCGGGTCCGCTTGGGCTTCTCCTCGGCCTCGACGGTCTCAGCCTTGGGGGCAGCCGCCTTGCGCGTGCGCTTGGGCTTCTCCTCGGTCTCGGCGGCGTCGGCCTTGGGGGCAGCGGCCTTGCGGGTGCGCTTGGGCTTCTCCTCGACCGCGACGGTCGCGACGGTCTCGGCGTCGGCCTTGGGAGCCGCCGCCTTGCGCGTGCGCTTCGGCTTGGCCTCGGCCTCGACGGCCTCCGCCTCGACCTTGGGAGCTGCGGCCTTGCGGGTCCGCTTGGGCTTCTCCTCGGTCACGACCGTCTCGGTCTCGACCTTGGGCGCGGCCGCCTTGCGGGTCCGCTTGGGCTTCTCCTCGACCACGACGGCGTCGGCCTTGGGGGCAGCGGCCTTGCGGGTGCGCTTGGGCTTCTCCTCGACCGCGACGGTCGCGACGGTCTCGGCGTCGGCCTTCGGCGCGGCAGCCTTGCGCGTGCGCTTCGGCTTCTCCTCGACCTCGGTCCCGGCCTTCGCCTGGGACGGAATCGTCGCCGACGACGCGGCCAGGGCCCTGGCCGCCGTCTCGACGGTCTGGAAACCGGGCTCGGACGCGTCCGTGGCCAGCGGCTTCACCATGCGCGGACGACGGCGACGCGGCTGCTCGGGCTCGGCGGCGGCGACGGGAGCCGGAGCCGGGGCGGCCTCGGTCGTCGTGGTGGCGGCAGCGGCCACCGGTGCGGCGGCCGACGACGCGCTGTGGCGCGTGCGGCGGCGGCGACGCGGCTTGGAGGGCGTCTCAGGAGCACCCTCGGCCACCGGCTGCGCGGCGGGACGCGTCACCGGCTCGGCCACGGGCGTCGCGGCGACGGCGGCGGCCGGTGCCTCGGCGCCCCCCGTGGCACCGCCGCGCGTGCGGCGGCGCTGGCGCGGGGTGCGGGTGCGCGCGGGGCGCTCCTCCTCGACGGCGGTGGCCTGCTTCGGGCCGCGGCCACGGGGGCCGCGGCCGCCCGTCTCGCCGAGGTCCTCGATCTCCTCCGCCGCGAGCCCGGCACGGGTCCGCTCGGAGCGCGGCAGTATGCCCTTGGTCCCCGCGGGGATGTTCAGCAGTTCGTAGAGGTGCGGGGAGGTGGAGTACGTCTCCTCCGGCTCGTCGAACGGCAGGTCCAGCGCCTTGTTGATCAGCTTCCAGCGCGGGATGTCGTCCCAGTCGACGAGGGTGACGGCCGTACCCGACTTGCCCGCGCGGCCCGTACGGCCGATGCGGTGCAGGTAGGTCTTCTCGTCCTCGGGGGACTGGTAGTTGATGACGTGCGTGACGTTGTCGACGTCGATGCCGCGCGCGGCGACGTCGGTGCAGACCAGCACGTCGACCTTGCCGTTGCGGAAGGCGCGCAGCGCCTGCTCGCGGGCGCCCTGGCCGAGGTCGCCGTGGACCGCGCCGGAGGCGAAGCCGCGGCGGGCCAGCTGGTCGGCGATGTCGGCGGCCGTGCGCTTCGTACGGCAGAAGACCATCGCGAGGGCGCGCTCCTCGGCCTGGAGGATGCGGGAGACCAGCTCCGGCTTGTCCATGTTGTGCGCGCGGAAGACGTGCTGCGTGATGTTGGCGACGGTCTGGCCCTCGTCGTCCGGCGCGGTGGCGCGGATGTGCGTGGGCTGCGACATGTAGCGCCGCGCGAGGCTGATGACGGCGCCCGGCATGGTGGCCGAGAACAGCATCGTCTGGCGCTTGGCCGGCAGCATCATCATGATCCGCTCGACGTCGGGCAGGAAGCCCAGGTCGAGCATCTCGTCGGCCTCGTCCAGGACGAGGGCCTTGACGTGCGAGAGGTCCAGCTTCTTCTGGCCGGCGAGGTCGAGCAGGCGGCCGGGGGTGCCGACGATGACGTCGACGCCCTTCTTGAGCGCCTCGACCTGCGGCTCGTAGGCGCGGCCGCCGTAGATCGCCAGCACGCGGACGTTGCGGACCTTGCCGGCGGTGAGGAGGTCATTGGTGACCTGCTGGCACAGCTCGCGGGTGGGGACGACCACGAGCGCCTGCGGGGCGTCCGTGAGCTGCTCGGGCTTCGCCCGGCCGGCCTCGACGTCCGCGGGGACGACGACGCGCTCCAGCAGGGGGAGGCCGAAGCCCAGCGTCTTTCCGGTGCCGGTCTTGGCCTGGCCGATGACGTCCGAGCCCGACAGGGCCACGGGGAGCGTCATCTCCTGGATGGGGAAGGGGTGGACGATGCCGACGGCTTCAAGGGCTTCGGCGGTCTCGGGAAGAATCCCGATTTCTCGGAAGGTGGAGAGAGTAGACAGGATCTTGCCTCTTCTGTGAGACGCGGCGCGAGGCGGCGAAGGGGGTCGTACGTACCGCGCCGGGTTGCTGTCCGGCCTGGGGAAGCCGGGTGACGCGCGGGACCACTGCCTTCGCTCTTGCACACGTGCCGCGAGCGGATCCCTCCAGGCGCATACGTCTCGCATGCGCCGCACGGAGGGCGGTCGGTTTTGGAAGCCGATCGGGCCACCGACCGGGCATCCGCTGGGGATCCGGGGGCCGGGCGAGTGACGCCACCGGAAGACACAGCATGGGACAGCCTGCCGAATACTCAGCAGGCGCATTACCACTGTACCCCGGAAACACGCATGTGTGTCCGGACAATCCTTCGGACAGATGAGGAGGAACTGGCTGACCAGGGCCTTCCCCCTGCTGCCGGGCGGGCTATTGTGCGCTCCATGGAGACGCCCGACAACGCTGAGAACGCCGCCGAGACCGCAGCCGTACACACCGGAATCGCCGCCCAGGACTGGTCCCGGGCCGCCGCCGACCCGCAGTACCGGGCGGCGGTGGTCGATCTGCTGGGTGCCCTCGCCTACGGCGAGCTGGCCGCCTTCGAGCGGCTCGCGGAGGACGCCAAGCTGGCGCCGACGCTGGACGACAAGGCTGAGCTGGCGAAAATGGCCGCGGCGGAGTTCCAGCACTTCCAGCGGCTGCGCGACCGCCTGACGGCCATCGACGTGGACCCGACCGGCGCGATGCAGCCCTTCGCGGCGGCGCTCGACGAGTTCCACCGCCAGACGGCGCCCTCGGACTGGCTGGAGGGCCTGGTCAAGGCGTACGTCGGCGACTCGATCGCCAGTGACTTCTACCGCGAGGTCGCCGCCCGCCTGGACTCCGACACCCGCGCCCTGGTGCTGACCGTCCTGGACGACACCGGCCACGCGAGCTTCGCGGTCGAAAAGGTCCGCGCCGCGATCGAGGCGGAGCCCCGCGTGGGCGGCAGGCTCGCGCTGTGGGCACGGCGGCTGATGGGCGAGGCGCTCTCGCAGGCGCAGCGCGTGGTGGCCGACCGTGACGCGCTGTCGACGATGCTGGTGGGCGGCGTGGCCGACGGCTTCGACCTCGCCGAGGTCGGCAAGATGTTCTCCCGGATCACCGAGGCGCACACCAAGCGGATGGCCGCGCTGGGCCTGGCGGCCTGAGTCACCTCGCCCGTCCGGCCGCACACGGCGCACGACGCGCCCCCGGAGCCGGGCGGGCCCGGGTCAGGCGGTGGCTGATCGGCGGGGCTGCTCGCCCTGCCGCACCAGCAGGGACAGCAGCGCGACGGACACGCCGAGCGAGACGGCGAGGACGGCCGGGGTGTGACCGGGGCCCAGCACGGAGTGGGCGATCAGGGCGCCGAAGAGCGCCGCGGCCGGACCCGTGGCCAGCGCCAGGCTCCGGGGGCGGAACTGCCCGTACCGCGCGGGCAGCCAGCGCAGGGCTCCGTACGAGACGGCGAGGCCGATGAGGACCGAGCCGAGCGCTTCCCAGAGGATCATGGTCACTTCCTCCCGTGCTGAGATCGTGCGAGATCGTCGTGCGAGATCGAGGAGCAGGTGCAAATCGGTCGAAGCCGTACTACCCCTCGGGGAGGCCCGGCAACCCTCCGCGGGGCCGCTCCTGGCGGCCTCCGCCGACGTCCGCCGGCCCCTGCCGCCTCTCGCCGCCCCCTGTCGATATGACAACGGCGGGGCCCCGGTGAATTCCACACCGGGGCCCCGCCGTTCGTACGCGCTTCCGCGCTCGCTCAGAGCGCGCTGAAACCGACCTTACGGGCGGTCGGCTCGCCGATCTCCACATAGGCCAGGCGGTCGGCCGGAACCAGGACCTTGCGGCCGTGGTCGTCCACCAGGCTCAGCAGCTGCGCCTTGCCGCCGAGCGCGTCGGCAACCGCGCGCTCGACCTCTTCGGCAGACTGCCCGCTCTCGAGAACGATCTCGCGGGGCGCGTGCTGCACGCCGATCTTGACCTCCACGGCTTATGTCCCTCCGAAGGTTTGGGGTCCCGTACGTTCCACACACTAGCCCGGTAAAGGCACGAGCCGAGCGGGTGCGTCCACGCTGGCAGCGAACACCGCGGCCGTGTCCGGCGGACGTCACCGGGCTGCGGGTCCGTCGCCGCCTGCGGCGGGAGCTCCCTTCGGGAGCGTCCTCAATCTCCCCCAGCTACCGCTGGGAGGTGCCCCCACGGGCTGAATTGGGCACCCACATCAGCCATATCCAGCCCGTTGGGGGCACCCCCGGACGGAGTCTGGGGGAGTTTGAGGACACCGCCGCGCAGCGGTGGTGCGGACGACGGCCACCCGCAGCACCGACCACAAGATCCGCCGACGCGGCTAGTGGTCGGCCGGGTTCTTCGGGAAGCCCGCGATGCCGCGCCAGGCCAGTGACGTCAGCAGCTGCACCGCGGTGTCGCGCGGGACGGTGCTCTCGCTGGAGAGCCAGTAGCGGGCCACGACCTGGGAGACGCCGCCGAGCCCGACGGCCAGCAGCATCGCCTCGTCCTTCGACAGGCCGGTGTCCTCGGCGATGACGTCGCTGATCTCCTGGGCGCACTCCAGCGACACCTTGTCGACGCGCTCGCGCACGGCCGGCTCGTTGGTGAGGTCCGACTCGAAGACCAGCCGGAAGGCGCCGCCCTCGTCCTCCACGTACGCGAAATAGGCGTCCATGGTGGCCGCCACGCGCAGCTTGTTGTCGGTGGTCGAGGCGAGCGCGGTGCGGACCGCGGTCAGCAGGGCCTCGCAGTGCTGGTCCAGCAGGGCCAGATAGAGGTCGAGCTTGCCGGGGAAGTGCTGGTAGAGGACCGGCTTGCTGACGCCGGCGCGCTCGGCGATGTCGTCCATCGCCGCGGCGTGGTAACCCTGTGCGACAAAGACTTCCTGGGCCGCGCCCAGCAGCTGATTGCGTCGGGCTCGGCGCGGCAGACGCGTGCCACGCGGCCGCGCCTCGGTCTGCTCGATGGCTGTCACGCCGCCTCCCATGATCGTTCCCTGCACGGTGTGCACCGCGCCCGCCATCGTACTTTTGGGTAACCGGGCCGTGCGTGGTCGGAGCGGAGAATTTCATGTACCGGACGCTGTGGGAAGTCAACAAAATCCCGACAATTGACGCGCACGTCACTCCCGGCTCCCGCGGTATCGCCCGGAAGGGGTCGCTCCGGGCGGTGTCTCAGCGGTAGTCGTCCTCGTCCAGCTCGACCACCCGGGCCTGCTCGGCCACGTCGGCCTCGTTGGCGCTGTCCGGGTGGATGTGGCGCAGTGGGTCGTCCCGGCGCGGAGCGAGATCGGCGTGCTGCTCGGCGGCGTCCGCCTCCGGGGCCTCGGCATCGACCTCCGTGGCCTCGGTCGCTTCCTCGAACGTATCCGGATCGGACGGATCAACGGTCATGCGGTACCCCTTCTCAGGGAGGAAGCCCTCTTACTCCGTGGTACGAGCCTAGGAGAGGCGGCCCCGCGACGCCAGGTGATCTGTGACCTCCGCCACAGGAGTCCCGGCGTGATCGTCTCGTAACATTGCCCGCATGTCTTCGACCGAGTCGCCTGATGCCCGCGCCGTTCCCGTGGTGCCGCCCGGGCGGCCCTCGTGGGTCAGCCGGGGCGAGGAGGTCCGCACGGTGACGCTGCCGGGCGTCACCCTGGCGGTGCGCTCCCGGAAGCCGGCGCAGGAGGGGCTGCCGCCCGCGCTCTACGTGCACGGGCTCGGCGGGTCGTCGCAGAACTGGTCCGGGCTCATGGACCGGCTCGCCGGCCACGTCGACGGCGAGGCCCTCGACCTGCCGGGCTTCGGTGACTCACCGCCACCGGACGACAGGGACCTGTCCATCACCGGCTGCGCCCGCGTGGTCATCCGGTATCTGGACGCCGCCGGGCGCGGGCCCGTGCACCTCCTCGGCAACTCGATGGGCGGCGCGGTGGCCACGCGCGTCGCCGCCGTACGCCCCGACCTGGTCCGCACGCTCACCCTGATCTCGCCCGCCCTCCCCGAGCTGCGCCCCCAGCGCACGGCGGTGCCCACCGGGCTGCTCGCCGTGCCGGGGATCGTCTCCCTCTTCGTCCGCGCGACCAAGGAGTGGACACCCGAGAGGCGTACCCGCGAGGTGCTCGCGCTCTGTTACGGGGACCCCGGACGGGTGACACCGGAGGAGTTCGAACGCGCCGTCGCGGAATTCGAGCGGCGCCTGGAGCTGCCCTACTTCTGGGACGTCATGGCGCGTGCCGCGCGCGGCATAGTCGACTCGTACACACTCGGTGGCCAGCACTCGCTGTGGCGTCAGGCGGAGCGGGTGCTTGCCCCTACGCTGCTCGTCTACGGAAAGCGCGACCAGCTCGTCTCCTTCCGCATGGCACACCGCGCGAGCGAGACTTTCCGCGACTCGCGGTTGCTGACGCTCCTGGAATCAGGACATGTCGCCATGATGGAGGACCCGGACGCGGTGGCTCGTGCCTTCCGCGACCTCCTCACGGACACCGCCGCCACTGCTGAACGGAGCGCTACGCCTCGTGGGTAAACACAGCGCACGCGCCTCCCATGCCACTCGCCGGCCCCAGGCCGCCGGGGCCGAGGGGGGCACGGGACGCCGATCGGCCCCGTCTGCCGAGGGGTCCGAGGCCGCCGAGGAGCCTTCCCCGGAGGGCGTCAGTACGGACGGGGCGCACGCCCCGTCCGGGGAGCCGTCCGCGGCCGGGGAGCATCCCGAGACGCGGGCGCAGGGTGTCGGCTGGGGTGTCATCGGGGTGCAGCGCGGCCAGGGCTCGGGTCAGCCGGCCGGCTACGGAGCGTCCTGGAGCCCGGGATACGCCTCTGAGCACGAGCCCCTCAACGAGTCTGCCCAGCAGCCCTCGGGGTATGCCCCCGCGGCCTACTGGCAAGGCGGCGGCGCGCCCGCGGCGGCGGCTCCGGTGCCTCCTGTCGCGCCCGCCGTCACCGTCGCCCCCGCGCGCGTGCCCGCGCCGCGGCCCGAGGCGGGCACCGCGGCCCCGCGGCGCCGGGCCGCACCCGCGAAGGCGGGCCAGGGTGCGGCCCGGACCGCCACAGGCGTCGCGGCCGCCCTGGTGACGGCCGTGCTCGCGGTGATCGTCGCGGGTCAGGTCGACGACAGCACGGACAGCAAGGCGCAGGCCCGGTCCGCGGACGTGGAGCGGAGCAGCCCGGACGCCGCCTCCCGCTCCGACAGCAGGCCGACGCCCAACGGCGGTGCGGTGGCCCGGGCCGGCTATGACGAGCAGATGGCCCAGAAGTACCCCCTCGACGAAAAGGCCCACGGATCGGGTGATTTCGAGACCGTGGGCGGTCACGACAAGGCCCCTGGTAAGGGTGAAGTGCTGCGGTATCGCGTTGACGTGGAAAAGGGCCTTCCGCTCGACGGCACGCTCTTCGCTACGGCCGTCCAGCGGACGCTCAACGACGACCGCAGCTGGGGCCACGGCGGCACCCGTACGTTCGAACGCGTCTCCTCCGGTCACGCCGACTTCGTCATCACCCTCGCCAGCCCCGGCACGACGGCGGACTGGTGCGCCAAGTCGGGCCTGGACACCACCGAGGACAACGTCTCCTGCGACTCCGCCGCCACCGACCGGGTCATGATCAACGCCTATCGGTGGGCGCAGGGTGCCCAGACGTACGGCGACAAGATGCTCATGTACCGGCAGATGCTGATCAATCACGAGGTCGGCCACCGGCTCGGGCACGACCACGAGAGCTGCACCAAGGAAGGCGCCCTGGCGCCGGTGATGATGCAGCAGACGAAGTTCCTGAAGTCGGAGGGCGGCCCGACCTGCCGGCCGAATCCCTGGCCCTTCCCCGCGGCGTGAGCGGACGGGGCGGTTCCAGGGGCCGCCCCGTCCGCCCGGCTCCGGCCATGTCCGTCATGTCATGATCAGTTGTCTCGTTCTGCGGGACGCTCCATCTCTGCTTTTGAGACACCTTTGCCACTGGGCGAAAATTCGTCCAGTGTTCTGCGCATGTCGCACCACCACGCCTCCGAGAGCGCCGGCTTCGAGCTGGTGCTGATCGGCGTGGCCGCGCACGCAGTCGCCGACATTCTCTGTCGCTGAGACCGCTCTTTTCCCCCGCGTACTTCCGCGTTGCGCCCCTGCGCACTAGCGTCGCGTCCGCCGGGGGCGGTCCCGCGTTCGTCCGCGCGCTCCTCAACCGCCTTCCGTGGGTGCATTCCGCTCGCATTCGTCCCGTCGTGTCCCGCGAAAGGCTCTCTTCGTCATGCGTCAACTTCCCGCCATATCCCGCCGCGTCGCCGCGGCAGCCGTCAGTGTGGCTCTGCTCGGAGGCGCGGCGGCGTGCGGTCCGGAGAAGAGCGGCGACGCCAAGAGCGGCGCCGGCGGCGCGCCGCAGAAGGGCGGCACCCTGACCGTCCTCAACAGACAGCCGCAGAAGCAGTTCGACCCCGCCCGGCTCTACACCTCCGGCGGCGGCAACGTCCCCTCGCTCGTCTTCCGCACCCTCACCACGCGCCACCGCGCGAACGGCGCCGAGGGCACCAAGGTCGTCCCCGACCTCGCCACCGACACCGGCAAGCCGAGCGACGACGCCAAGACCTGGACGTTCACCCTCAAGGACGGGCTGAAGTACGAGGACGGCTCGCCCATCACGACCGCCGACATCAAGTACGGCATCGAGCGCTCCTTCGCCCCCGAACTCTCCGGCGGCGCCCCCTACCTGCGCGACTGGCTGGCCGGCGGCGAGAACTACCAGGGCGTCTACAAGGACGCCAAGGGCCTCGACTCCATCGAGACCCCGGACGCCCGGACCATCGTCTTCCACCTGCGCAAGTCCGAGGGCGACTTCCCCTTCGTCGCCACCCAGACCCAGTTCGCCCCGGTGCCCAAGGCCAAGGACACCGGCGCGAAGTACGCCGAGCACCCGGTCTCCTCCGGCCCGTACAAGGTCGTCAAGAACACCGGCGACGGCGAGCACCTGGTGCTGGAGCGCAACACCAACTGGTCGGAGGACACCGACAAGGAGCGCCACGCCTACCCCGACACCATCGACGTGCAGGCGGGCCTGAACTCCGCGGTCATCAACCAGCGGCTCTCCAGCGGCCAGGGCGCGGACGCCGCCGCCATCACCACCGACAACAACCTCGGCCCGGCCGAACTCGCGCAGGTCACCGGCGACAAGAAGCTCGCCGGCCGGGTCGGCACCGGCCACTTCGGCTACACCAACTACCTCGCCTTCAACCCCAAGGCGAAGCCGTTCGACAACCCCAAGGTCCGCGAGGCCGTCGCGTACGCCGTCAACCGCACCAGCGTGGTGAACGCGGCGGGCGGCTCCTCGCTCGCCGAGCCGGCGACGACCTTCCTGCCCAACCAGAAGTCCTTCGGCTACGCGCCCTACGACCCCTTCCCGGCGGGCGCCACCGGCAACCCGGAGAAGGCCAAGGAGCTGCTGAAGGAGGCCGGTTACGCGAACGGCCTGGAGATCACGCTCACGCACTCCACCGCGCAGGACTTCGAGACCAGCCCCGAGATCGCCACGGCGATCCAGGCGGCGCTCAAGCAGGCCGGCATCACGGTCAAGCTCCAGGGCCTGGAGACCAACGACTACGACGAGAAGGTCCACCAGGTCAAGACGCAGCCGGACCTCTTCCTCGGCCACTGGGGTGCCGACTGGCCGTCCGGCGGTCCCTTCCTCGCCCCCATCTTCGACGGCCGGCAGATCGTCAAGGACGGCTCGAACTACAACTCGGCCCAGCTCGACGACTCCAAGGTCAACGACGAGATCGACAGCATCAACAAGATCACCGACCTCGGTGCCGCCGCGCAGCGCTGGGGCGCGCTCGACAAGACGATCGGTGAGCAGGCCCTGACGGTGCCGCTGTTCCACCCCGTCTACAAGCGCCTCTTCGGCAAGGACGTCAAGAACGTCGTCATCAGCGACTGGACCGGCGTCCTCGACATCTCGCAGGTCGCGGTCAAGTGACGGACATCGTCGGTACCACGGAACCGGAGGCGGTGACCCCCGCCGGGGCAGCCGCCTCCGGGGCCCGGCAGGTGTGGCGACGGCTGCGCGCGCGCAAGTCCGCGCTCGTCGCCGCCGCCGTGCTGGGCCTGCTCATCCTCCTCGCCCTCGGCGCGCCCCTGCTGGCCGCGCTGGAGGGCCAGGACGTCAACGCCTACCACGACACCCTCGTCGACTCCGCGCGCGGCGGTGTGCCGCTCGGCTCCTTCGGCGGCGTCAGCGCCGACCACTGGCTCGGCGTCGAACCCGGCACCGGACGCGACCTGTTCGTCCGCCTCCTGTACGGCGCGCGGGTCTCGCTCATGGTCGCCGTCGGGGCGACGCTGGTGCAGGTGCTCGTCGCCGTCACCGTCGGGATCGCCGCCGCGCTCGGCAACCGCTTCGTGGACAGCCTGCTCAGCCGGATCACCGAGGTGATGATCGCGCTGCCGCTGCTGGTCTTCGCGATCGCGCTGACGGCCGTCGTCCCCACCGACTTCCCCCGGCCCGTGCTCCTCATCCTCGTGATCGGCCTGATCGCCTGGGGCGGCCTCGCGAGGGTCGTCCGCGCCCAGGCGCTCGGCCTGAAGAAGCTCGACTACGTATCGGCCGCGTGGCTCGCCGGCGGCTCGACCTGGCGCATCGCCCGGCGCGAACTGCTGCCCGGACTCGCCGCCCCCGTGATCACCTACGCGGTCTACCTGCTCCCGTCCAACATTGTCCTGGAGGCGTCCATGTCGTTCCTCGGCGTCGGCGTCAAGCCTCCGACCCCCTCCTGGGGGCAGATGCTCTCGTCGGCCACGACGTGGTTCCGCGCGGACCCCATGTACGTGCTGCTCCCGGCGCTGCTGCTGTTCGTCACCACGCTCGCCTTCACCGTCTTCGGTGACGCCGTGCGCGTGGCGCTCGACCCGCGCGAGGCGTCCCGGCTGCGGGTCGGCCGCGCCCGGAAGCGCGGGAACACCGGGCCCGCGGGGGGAGAGACGGCATGACCCTCTACTTCCTGCGCCGCGCGCTCGGCGCCGTCCTCGTGCTCCTGGTGATCTCCGTGGTCATCTACGCGACCTTCTACATCGCCCCCGGCGACCCCGCGAAGCTCGCGTGCGGACCGCGCTGCAGCCCCGAACAGCTGCGGCAGGTACGGGAACAGCTCAGCCTCGACGACCCGGTGTACATGCAGTACTGGCACTTCCTGCAGAGCATCTTCGTCGGGCACGACTACTCCACCGGCACCGGCGTGATGCACTGCGACGCGCCCTGCTTCGGCCTGTCGTACCAGAACGACCAGCAGGTCACCGACCTCATCACGCAGCGCCTGCCCGCCACCGTCTCCCTTGCGGCCGGGGCGATGGTCCTGACACTGCTGCTGGGCATCGGCACCGGGCTGCTGTCCGTCATCCGGCGCGGCGGCGTGGTCGAGCGCGCACTCACCTGGCTCACCCTCGCCGGCATCGCGACCCCGGTGTTCATCAGCGGACTCGCGCTGCTGATGATCTTCTGCGCCTACCTGGAGTGGCTGCCCTTCCCGTCCTATGTGGCGCTGACCGACGATCCGGAGCAGTGGGCCTGGAACATGCTGCTGCCCTGGGTCGCGCTCGCCCTGCTCGAATCGTCGAAGTACGCCCGGATGACCCGGAGTTCCATGCTGGAGACCCTCGCCGAGGACCACGTCCGCACCTTCCGCGCCTATGGCGTCTCCGAACGCGCGATCGTCGGAAGGCACGCGCTGCGTGGCGCGGTCGCGCCCGTCATCGCGATGGCGGCCGTCGACTTCGGGGCGATGGTGGGCGGCACGACGCTCACCGAGGCGATGTTCGGCCTGCCCGGCGTCGGACAGCTGCTGGTGCACTCCGTGCAGACCGTCGACCTGCCGGTCGTCGTCGCCGTCGTCATGCTCATCGGCGCCGCCGTGGTGATCGCCAACATCGTCGGCGACCTGCTCTACGCCGTCGCCGACCGAAGGGTGGCCCTGCGATGACCGAACCCCTGGTGAAGGTCACCGACCTCGCCGTCTCCTTCCCGGCCGGCGACGGCTTCGTCCGCGCCGTGGACGGGCTCTCCTTCGAGCTCGCCCCCGGCGGGGCGCTCGCCCTCGTCGGCGAGTCCGGCTCGGGCAAGAGCACGGTGGCCTACGGGCTGCTCGGGCTCCACCGCTCCACCGGCGCCCGCGTCACCGGCGACGTACGGGTGGCGGGCCACGACGTGCTCACCGCCGGTGAGGCCGAACTGCGGCAGGTGCGCGGCGGGGTGGCGGCCATGGTCTTCCAGGACCCGCTCTCCTCGCTCGACCCCTATCAGGCCATCGGCGACCAGATCGCCGAGGTCCACCGCGTCCACCGGCGCGGCACGAGCAGGCGCGCGGCCCGCGCCCGCGCCGTCGCGGTGCTCGACCGGGTGGGCATCCCGGACGCGCACCGGCGCGCGCGCTCCCGCCCGCACGAGTTCAGCGGCGGCATGCGCCAGCGCGCCCTCATCGCGATGGCGCTCGCCTGCGAGCCCCGCCTCCTGGTCGCGGACGAACCCACCACCGCGCTCGACGTCACCGTGCAGGCGCAGATCCTCGGCCTGCTGCGCGAACTGCGCGCCGAGACCGGCATGGGCCTGATCCTCGTCACCCACGACCTGGGGGTGGCCGCCGACAGTGTCGACGAGCTGCTGGTGATGAAGAACGGCCGCGCCGTCGAGCGCGGCGCGGTCCGCGAGGTCCTCGACGCGCCCGGCGAGGACTACACGCGTGACCTGTTGGCGGCCGTGCCGCGGATAAACGTCCGCCGTCCGGGTGTACGCCCCGCGAAGACCGAGGACGCGGTCCTGCTCGAAGCCACCGGTCTGACCCGGGAGTTCGGGCGCGGCAAGCGGGCGGTCACCGCCGTCGACCAGGTCTCGCTGACCGTGCGCGCCGGGGAGACCGTCGGCGTCGTGGGGGAGTCCGGCAGCGGCAAGACGACACTGGGCCGGATGCTCGTACGGCTGCTGGAGCCCACCGGCGGTGAACTGCGGTACCAGGGGCGGGACATCGGCGGGCTCGGGACGGGCGAGCTGCGGCCCTTCCGCTCCGAGCTCCAGATGGTCTTCCAGGACCCCGTCTCCTCGCTCAACCCCCGCCGCAGCGTCGGCGAGTCCATCGCCGACCCGCTGCGCGTGGCCGGGAAGCTCACGGACGCCGAGGTCGTCGCCCGCGTGCGCGAACTGCTGGAGCGGGTCGGCCTCGACCCCGACGCCTACGACCGCTATCCCCACGAGTTCAGCGGCGGCCAGCGGCAGCGCGTCGGCATCGCCCGGGCGCTCGCGCCCGAGCCGAAGCTGATCGTCTGCGACGAGCCGGTGTCCGCCCTCGACGTCACCACCCAGGCGCAGGTCGTGAAGCTGCTCGGGGAGCTGCAGCGCGACCTGGGGCTCGCGCTCGTCTTCATCGCGCACGACCTCGCCGTCGTGCGCCAGGTCAGCGACCGGCTGATCGTGATGCGCGGCGGCCGGATCGTGGAGGAGGGGCCGGCGGAGACCGTCTACGAGAACCCCCGGCACCCCTATACGCGGGGCCTGCTGGCGGCCGTTCCGCGGCTCGAACGGGAGGAAGCCGCCGCATAGCGCGAAGCAACGTCCCATCTCCGGGAAAGTCACCTCTGTTCACCCCTTCCGGTGGCGCGACGGACAACCGTCCGTCGCGCCCCGTGGCGGCGCGCATAGCGTGCTCCCGCTGCCGTTCGGCGGCGGTCGGCGTGGCCACAGTGGACAGACGGGGGTGCGTGCGTGCGCGTGGGACTCCTCACGGAGGGTGGGTATCCGTATGCCGCGGGTGAGGGCGGTCAGTGGTGCGACCAACTGGTGCGCGGGCTCGCCGGGCACGAGTTCGAGATCTATGCCCTGAGCCGGGGCGCCCGCCAGGAGCGCTGCGGGTGGTACGGCCTGCCGGAGCAGGTCAGGCGGGTGCGCACGGCCCCCCTGTGGGGCGACCCGCCGGAGGCCCTGGAGGGAGCGCCGGGCGGGGCGTACGGCAAGCGGGAACGGCGCCGGTTCGGCGAGCACTTCGCCGAGCTCGCGGCCGCCGTCGGCTCGGTCGGTGCGCCCCCCCCCGACCCGGCCGACGACTCGGGTCCCACCGGCTGCTCCAGCGATCAGGCGTACCGTTTCGCCGACGCTCTCCACGGCCTCGCCGACCTCGCGCACGACGCCGGAGGACTCGGCCCGGCCCTCCGCTCCGAACAGGCCCTGCGCGCCCTGGAGGCGGCCTGCCGCGCGCCCGGCGCACACCCCGCGGTCTACGGCACCCGCGTCGCCGACCTGCTCGCCGCCTCCGCACTGCTGGAGCGCGCGCTGCGGCCGCTGTCCCTCGACTGGTACGGCGCCACCGACGGCGACCGGGGGCTCGCCGCCGTCGACCTCTGCCACGCCACCTCCGCCGGGCCCGCCGCCCTCCCGGGGCTGCTGGCCAAGCGCTTCTTCGGTACCCCGCTCCTCGTCACCGAGTACGAGGTCCGGCTCCGCGCCTACTACCTCAACAGCGCCGCCAGCGCAGCGGGCCTGTCCCTGCCCGTACGGACCCTGCTCGCCGCCTTCCACCGGCTGCTGACCGCCGAGGTCTACCGCCGGGCCGACCTCATCACCCCCGGCGACGCCCAGGTGCGGCGCTGGCAGGAGCGCTGCGGAGCCGACCGCGAGCGGCTGCGCACCGTGCCCCCCGGAGTCGACGAGCGGCCCTACGAGGACGTCGGTGAGGGCGCCGAGGGCACGGTCGTCGACGACGGGCGCACGCTCGTGTGGGCGGGCGGGCGCACCGAGCCGTATCTGTGGGAGGCGCTCGACATAGTGCGCGAGGCCGAGCCCGGCGTCCGGCTGCGGGTCGTCGGCGCTCCGCTGCCCGGCAACCAGCCGCCCGACGGCGTCCGCTTCGAGGAGTCCGCGAGCCCGGAGACGTACGCGGCGGGCAGCGTCGTACTCGCCGGAGCCGCGGACGGCTTCCCGCTGCCCCTGGTGGAGGCGATGTTCTGCGGCCGCGCCACCGTCTCACCGGACGCGGGCACCGTCCGGGAGGTCATCGGCGGCACGGGCCTGGTCGTCCCGCCCCGCGCCCCCCGTGAGCTCGCCGACGCCTGCCTCGCCCTCCTGCGCGACCCCGAGCGGCGCGCCCGCCTCGGCGCGGCCGCGCGCGCACGGGCCCTCGAACTCTTCACCGTCGAACGGCACGTGACGGCCTTCGGCGGCATCTACCTCGAACTCATCTCCCACGCACCGGTACGGCAGGACGCCCCCGCCGACCCGTCGGTCCCCTTCGCCCACGCCGCCGGAGCGCACCCCCCGCTCTCCTGGCCCGCGCGCCAGGCACCCACCTGGGCGGGCCGCCGATGAGCACACCCCTGCGCGACAGCGGCACCGCGACGGCCGCCGGCATACCCTCCGCCGGCACCACCGCACCGGCACCCGCCGACCCGGTGAAGGCGCTCCTGCACCGCCACCGCGAACTGTGCGTCCGGGCGGTCGACCCACTGGAGATCGCGGCGGTCCTGGAGGCCCGGGGCATCGCCGAACGCGTGGCCGCGGACTGCCGGCACCGTGACGTCTTCTCCCTCGCCGAGGAGCTCTACGCGCGCGTGCGCCGCGACCCGGCACCGGCCGTGTGGGGCTCCGGCGGACCCGCGGCACCCGGGCGAGCGGCACCCGCGCCCCCTCCGGGCCCGGACGGCTGGTGGACCGCCGGGCGGTTCGCGGCCCTCTGGCTGATCGCCTACGCGCTCCTCGGCGATCCGCTGCTCACCGTGCTGCTCGACGGCCGGCCGGCCGGGCGGCTCGACCTGCCCCGCGCCCTGTCGGCCGCCGCCCCCACCGCCATCGCCCTGGCCTGTGCCGCAGCCCTCGCCGCCTGGTGCGCGCGCTGGTACGCCCTGCGCGTGTGCCACGCGCTGGCGGTCAGCCGGACCTTGGGCGCGTTCCGTACGCGCGCCTGGCCCGTCCTCATGACCGCGACCGGGCTGTTCCTCGGCGCGCTGCTCGCGCTCCTGTGGGCCCTGCACTCGGCACTGGACCGGCACGCCCTCCCGTACCCCGCCGCCCCGCTCGCCGCCACCACGGCACTCGGCGGGCTGCTCTTCCTCGCCCGGCTGACGGCCGTGCGCGGCTGCGCCAGAGCGGCCGCCCTCGCCGTCCTCACCGCCTGCGCGGCCGAGGCCGTGCCCCTGCTCGGGGCCTGGCTGCCGGGCGGCGGCGGGCCCGCGGGCGCGCTCGCCAGGGCCGCCTGCGCCCACGGCCCCGCCGTCCTGCCCCTCGTGGCCTGCGCGCTCCCCGCGTTCGTCCTGCTGGGCCGCGCCCTCCCCGCGCTGTCCCGGGCCTCCGCCCACCGGCGGGGCGCGCCCGCGACCACCGACCCCGCCGACCCGGGCACCGCCCCCCTGCCGCAGGCACCGGGGACCCCGGCCCGGCCACCGCACCCCGAGCCGCACACCCCGTCAGAGGAGCAAGGAAGATGACCGTTCACCCCACCCGCACCGCCGGGCGAGAGCGAGGGCGCGACCGATGAGGGTCCTGTTGCTCGGCGCCAACGGCTACCTCGGGCGCTACGTGGCCGACCGGCTGCTCGCCGACCCCGCCGTCCAGCTCACCGCCCTCGGCCGCGGCGACGACGCCGACGTCCGCTTCGACCTCGCCAGCGGCAGCCCCGGTGCGCTCACCCGGTTCCTCAACGCCGTCCACCCCGGGGTCGTGATCAACTGCGCGGGCGCCACCCGAGGCGGCGCCCGCGACCTCACCCGGCACAACACCGTTGCCGTCGCCACGGTCTGCGAGTCGCTGCGCCGCAGCGGCTGCGGCGCCCGCCTGGTCCAGGTGGGCTGCTCCTCCGAGTACGGGCCCTCGCAGCCGGGCTCCTCGACCGCCGAGGACGCCGTGCCGCGCCCCGGCGGCCCGTACGGCGTCAGCAAGCTCGCCGCCACCGAACTCGTGCTGGGCTCCGGCCTCGACGCCATCGTGCTGCGGGTCTTCTCGCCCGTGGGACCCGGCACGCCCGCCGGGTCACCGCTCGGCCGGCTCGCCGACGCCATGCGGCGCGCCATGCAGAGCGGCGACAGCGAGCTGAAGCTCAGCGGCCTCGGCGTGCAGCGGGACTTCGTCGACGTGCGGGACGTCGCCCGCGCCGTCCACGCCGCCTCCCTGTCCGCCGCCCAGGGCGCCGTCAACATCGGCACCGGCCGCGCGGTGCGCCTGCGGGACGCGGCGTCCCTGCTGGCCAGGGTCGCGGGCTTCGGCGGCGCCCTGCACGAGCTGGACGACCCGCACCTGGGCTCCCCGCCCGCGTACCCCTACCCCGACGGCTGCGGCAGCTGGCAGCAGGCCGACGTCCGCACCGCACGCGACCGGCTCGGCTGGCGCCCCAGAATCGGGCTGGAGGAGTCACTGGCCGACATCTGGATGGAGGCGGCATGTCGCATCTGAGCCCCTCGGGCCACCGGGGCGCCGCGCGCGCCGCCGCGCGGCCGCTGCGCTTCGGCGTCCCCGGCTTCGCCCACCCGCTGCTCGCGCCGGCCGAGTGGGGCGAGCTCGTGCGCCCCGATGTGCCCGTGGACTGGGTGGTGTTCGGGGCCGGGGCGCTGGGGGAGTGCGGCAAGGCGTCGGGCGGCCCCGGCACCCGCCCCGACCCGCACTGCCTCGCCGCCGCCGGCCGGCTGCGCGAGGCGGGCGTCCGCGTTCTCGGGCACCTGGACGCGGGGTTCGGGGAGCGGCCCTTCGCGGAGCTGCTGTCGGAGGCGCAGCGCTACCTCAACTGGTACAAGGTGGACGGTTTCTCGGTGGACGCCGCGCCCACGGACCCGGCCGCGCTCCCCGGCACCCGGCGCACCGTCGCGGGCCTGCGCACGCTGCTGGAGCGGGCCTATGTGGTGCTCCAGCACGGCACCCACCCCTGTCCCGCCTACGCGGGCCTGGCCGACCAGTTGGTGACCTTCCGGGGGCCGTGGTCCGCGTACCGGCACTCGCAGGTGCCCGACTGGACGGCCGCCCACCCGCCCGAGCGCTTCTGTCACCTCGTGCACGGCGTGCCCCGGCAGCATCTGGCCGAGGCCCTGCGCACCGCCCGGGGGCAGGGTGCGGGCACGGTCTACCTCACCGACCGCTCGGACCAGGACGAAGCGGACCCCTGGGAGGTGATGCCCGGCTACTGGGACGAACTCGTCTCGCGCATCGGACCTGGTGTCTCGGAATGAGGAGGGGCGTGGCAGTGTTACGCCGAAGAGCACCCCGCAGCTGCGGGGACGACCCTTCCGTCCGACCTACGGAGACCCCGTGTCGCTGCCACCCCTAGTCGAACCGGCTGCCGAGCTCACCGTTGACGAGGTTCGCAGGTACTCCCGCCACCTGATCATCCCGGACGTGGGGATGGACGGGCAGAAGCGGCTGAAGAACGCCAAGGTGCTCTGTGTGGGCGCGGGCGGTCTGGGGTCGCCGGCGCTGATGTACCTCGCGGCGGCGGGTGTGGGCACGCTCGGCATCGTGGAGTTCGACGAGGTCGACGAGTCCAACCTCCAGCGGCAGATCATCCACAGCCAGGCCGACATCGGGCGCTCCAAGGCGGAGTCCGCCCGCGACTCGGTGAAGGGGATCAACCCCTATGTGAACGTCGTCCTCCACCAGGAGCGCTTGGAGGCGGAGAACGTCAAGGAGATCTTCTCCCAGTACGACCTGATCGTGGACGGCACCGACAACTTCGCCACCCGCTATCTCGTCAACGACGCCTGCGTCCTGCTGAACAAGCCGTACGTCTGGGGCTCGATCTACCGCTTCGACGGCCAGGCGTCGGTCTTCTGGTCCGAGCACGGCCCCTGCTACCGCTGCCTCTACCCCGAGCCCCCGCCGCCGGGCATGGTGCCCTCCTGCGCCGAGGGCGGCGTGCTGGGCGTGCTGTGCGCCTCCATCGGCTCGATCCAGGTCAACGAGGCGATCAAGCTGCTGGCCGGCATAGGCGAGCCGCTGGTGGGCCGACTGATGATCTACGACGCCCTGGAGATGACCTACCGCCAGGTCAAGGTCCGCAAGGACCCCGGCTGCGCGGTCTGCGGCGAGAACCCCACGGTCACCGAGCTCATCGACTACGAGGCGTTCTGCGGCGTCGTCTCCGAGGAGGCCCAGGAGGCGGCCATGGCCTCGACGATCACTCCCAAGCAGCTCAAGGAGTGGATCGACGGCGGCGAGACCATCGACATCATCGACGTCCGCGAGCCCAACGAGTACGAGATCGTCTCCATCCCGGGCGCCCGGCTGATCCCGAAGAACGAGTTCCTGATGGGCAACGCCCTCCAGGACCTGCCGCAGGACAAGAAGATCGTCCTGCATTGCAAGACGGGTGTCCGCTCCGCGGAGGTCCTGGCCGTCCTGAAGTCCGCGGGCTTCGCGGACGCGGTGCACGTGGGCGGCGGCGTCATCGGCTGGGTGAACCAGATCGAGCCGGAGAAGCCGGTCTACTAGGCGGTACGCCGCGGAGCGCCGGACGGGCCGATCGCCGCCCGTCCGGCGCTCCGCGGTTTCCCGTCACGAACAGGTCGTTCCCTCGGACGGGGCCTTGCCGTCCAGCAGATAGCTGTTGACCGCGTCGACCATGCACGGGTTGCCGCTGTTGTACGCCCCGTGCCCCTCGCCCTTGTACGTCACCTCGACACCCACGCCCTTGCCGAGCTGCCGGGCCATCTGCTGCGCACCGGCGTAAGGCGTCGCGGGGTCACCGGTGTTGCCGACGACGACGACCGGCGCCGAGCCCGGGGCGCTCACGTCCGGCGTCTTCCAGCCGCCCTTGACCGGCCAGCCGGTGCAGCCGAGCAGGGACCAGGCGGCGTTCTCCCCGAAGACCGGTGACGCGGACCGGAACTGCGGGAGGTACTTCTTCACGTCGTCCACCGTGTAGCGCTGCTCGGCGTCGACGCAGGAGATGGCCCGGTTGGCCGCCTGGAGGTTGCTGTAATGGCCGTCCGGGTTGCGGCCGTTGAGGGCGTCGAAGAGCACCAGCAGGGTGTTGCCGGTGCCCTTGGTGGTGGCCTCCCGGAGCCCGGAGGTCAGATAGCGCCAGGTTTCCTTGGAGTAGAGCGCGGACGCGATGCCGTTGACGGCCTCGTCCTGTGTGAGCTTGCGGCCCTGTGAGGTGGGCAGCGGGTTCGCGTCGAGGTCCTTCAGCAGGGTGGTGATGCGGTCCTGCGAGAGGCAGCCCGCCTGCGGGGTGCGGGTGGCGCAGTCCTTGAGGTAGTCGTCGAGGGCGAGCTGGAAGCCCTTGGTCTGCCCGAGGCTGCCCTGCAGGGGGTCCTGCGTCGGGTCGACGACGGCGTCGAGGACCGCGCGGCCGACGTGCTTGGGGAACAAGTGGGCGTAGACCCCGCCCAGTTCGGTGCCGTACGAGATGCCGAAGTAGTGCAGCTTGTCGTCGCCCAGGGCGGCGCGCAGCCGGTCCATGTCACGGGCGGCGTTCACGGTGCCGACGTGGGGGAGCAGCTTGGCGGAGTTCTTCGCGCACGCGTCCACGTACGCCTTGTTGGCCGCCAGGGTCGTGCGGAGCTCCGCGTCGTCGTCGGGGGTGGCGTCGATCTGCGCGGTGGCGTCCAGCTCCTGGTCGCTCTGGCACGTGACGGGCGCGCTCCCGCCCACGCCGCGCGGGTCGAAGCTCACGAGGTCGTAGCGCTCCCGCAGTTTCTCGTAGCTGGCGGCCAGGCCCGGCAGCGTCGTCACCCCGGAGCCGCCGGGTCCGCCGAAGTTGAACACCAGTGAGCCGATCCGGTGATTCTGGTCGCGCGCCTTCACCCGGATGAGGGCGAGATCGATCTTCTCGCCGTCGGGCTTGGCGTAGTCCAGGGGGACGGCGAGCTTGGCGCACTCCCACTCCTTGCCGGGTGCCTTGCCGTCACCGCCCTGGGCGTCGGTGGGCGCGGCGCACGCCGACCAGCGCGGGGCCGCCTGGACGCCCGAGGGCGCGTCGGTGCCCTTGGCGTCCGTGGTGTCCGAACCGCCGCCGCCACCGCCGCCGCACCCGGCGGTGGCGAGGACGACCGCGAGCGCGGTGGGAAGGAGGGCGCCGGCCCGTGGCCGCAGGGGAGTCATTCCACCGACTCTACGAGGCGGCGGGCCCGCCGTCCTCGCGGCGGGGGGAGCGCTCAGCGGGCGCGCAGGCGCGCGCACCCTATGCGCTCGCCCACCGCGTCGACGAAGGCCGGGAACGACCGGCGCGGGTCGTCCAGCCCGGTGTGGGTTCGGCCGGGGCCCGTACGCATGGTGAAGACCGTGGCGCGGCCGTCGCAGTCGGCACGTATCAGCGCGCCGGTCGCGTCGATCCGGCCGTGCGCCCGCCAGCCGGGGCCGGGCGGGCTGTCGCCGGTGAGGCCGTCGAAGAGGGCGACGATCCTGGGCCTGCCGACCATGGTGAAGCGGGCGGCCCACTGCCCGTCGCCGGAGACCCCGCAGGTCTGGAAGTCGTCGTGGACGCTGCCCACGGTGTCGGTCAGCCGGTCGTCCGGGGCGCTCGCGTCCCCGAGCCCGGGGATGGCGCAACGCCCCGGCGACGCGCCGGGGTTCACCCGTACGGGCCTCGTCGCCCTCGCCCGCGCGTGCAGCCGCATGGGTGGCGCCGACGAGCAACCCGTCGCCTTTGCGGCCCGGTTGGCGGCGCTCACCAACAACGCCCCCGCGTTCGCCGGGGAGGCGCCGTCGGGGAACCCGGGGCGGGCGGTGCCCCCGGCCGTGCCCGTATGGGAACTGGTGAACGTCACGACGGACGGCCTGCCGCCCACGTCGCAGCTCGCGGGCAGCACCAGGGCGCCGGAACCGGCGGCCGTGAAGCCGGGCAGCCGGCCGGGGAGCGCGGTGTCGCCCCCCTCGAAGAGGCCGTCGAGCCACGCGCGCCGCGCCACGGCCTCGTCGGGCCCCGTGCCCAGCCGGAGCTCGACCCGCTGCTCGTACGCCCCGGAGCCCTGGCCGCCGCGCCAGCGGAGCGTGCACAGGCCGGTGGGCCGGCCGGGCGCGGGCGCGCTCTCCTCGGCGACGCGGTCGCGGTCGCCGCGGTGGAAGAGGCCACCGTCCTCGGACCAGGCGCCCCAGCAGTACGAGCGCCGGGCGAGCGGGGTGGACTGGGTCTGCCAGAGCGCCACGAGGGCGGCCACCAGCGCGGCGATGGCCAGGAGGCCGGTCAGGACCCGGCCCTTGCGGCCGCTGCGGCCGCCGTCGCGAAGCGTGCTGTACGACACCTTGTCCCCCGACCGTCCGTCACGGAACTGCTGTGCGGGCGATCGTAGTGCGGGCCACTGACATTCGATCCATGCCGTTCGGGCCACCGGTGATAGTGCTATGTGTGCTATGAGCAGATCTTACCGGCTTGAGGGACCGTACCTTCCAACAGGTAGGCGTCCACAGCCCCCTTGACGCACGCGTTGCCGCTGTCGTAGGCGCCGTGCCCCTGGCCTCGGAAGGTCAGCTCCACGCCGACGCCCTTCCCGAGCTGCTGCGCCATCCGGTGCGCTCCCTCGTAAGGGGTCGCGGGGTCACCGGTGTTGCCGACGACGAGGATGGGCGCCGCGCCGTCCGCGCGCACGTCGGGCGTCCGCCACTCGCCCTTGACGGGCCAGCCGGTGCACTGCGTGAGGCTCCAGGCCATGAAGTCGCCGAAGACGGCGGACGCCTTGCGGAACTCCGGCACCTTCCCCTCGACCTCGGCCGCGGTGTAGCGCTGCGCGGAGTCGGCGCAGGTGATGGCGTTGAGGGAGGACTGGAGCGAGTTGTAACGCCCGTCCTGGCCACGCCCGTTCATGGAGTCGGACAGCGAGAGCAGCAGCCGTCCGTCGCCGTTCCCGGCGTCCTCGAGCCCCTCGGTGAGGTAGTCCCAGAAGTCCTTGGAGTAGAGCGACTGGGCGATCCCTCCGGTGGCCAGGGACCGCGTCAGCACGCGGCCGCCCGCGCCGGGGATCGGCTTCCTGTCCAACTGCCGCAGCAGACCGCTGATCTGCTGCTCGGTGGGGCAGTTGTCGGAGGTCTTCACGCAGGCCTCCATGTAGTTGCCCAGTGCGAGCTGGAAGCCCTTCGCCTGGCCGAGGGCGCCCTGCACGGGGTCGCTCGTCGGGTCCACGACGCCGTCGAAGAGGGCGCGGCCCACCCGTCCAGGGAACAAGTGCGCGTAGACACCGCCGAGTTCGGTGCCGTACGACACCCCGAAGTAGGACAGCTTCTCCTCGCCCAGCGCCTGGCGCATCAGGTCCATGTCGCGGGCGGCGTTCGTCGTCCCCACGTAGGGCAGGATCTTCCCGGAGTGCTTCGCGCACGCGGCGGCGTAGCCCGCCACCCGGTCCACGAGGGCCTTCTCCTTCTGCTTGGTGTCCGGGGTGACGTCGGCCGCGTAGTAGGCGTCGAGCTCCTTGTCGCCGAGACAGGTGACCCCGCTGCTGCGGCCCACCCCGCGCGGGTCGAAGCTCACCAGGTCGTAGCGCGTGCGCAGCTTCTTGTAGTCGTCGGCGAACGCCGGGAGCGTGGTCACCCCGGAGCCGCCGGGGCCACCGAAGTTGAAGACGAGCGAGCCGATCCGGTGCGCCGGGTCCGTGGCCCGCGCGCGGATCATCGCGATGTCGATGGTCTCGCCCTTGGGGGCCGTGTAGTCGAGCGGCACCTTCAGGGTCGCGCACTCCCACTCACGGCCGGGCGCCTTGTCCGCCGTACCGCCCTGGCTGCCGCTCGGCGCCGGGCACGCCTTCCAGGCCGGCTTCTGGTCGCCCTCCGAGACGTTCGCCACCGGCTTGCCGTCGCTCCCGCCGCACCCGGCGGCCGTGGTGACCGCCGCCATGGTCAGCAACACGGTGGTGAGCAGCCCCCCGGCCCTGACGGATCTGGACACAGCGGCGCTCCCGGGGGTCGGCGGCAGGCGTTGGACTGCCATCGTCCGGGCGGCCGGTGAGGGGCGCGCGCGGTGCGGGCGTACGGGTTAGTAGTGGACCGCCGGGGGCGGCTGTCCTATCAGGTGCGCCGTGAGGCTCACAGGGCGACGAACGTGACCTCGGTGGCCTTGATGCTCACCCACACCGGAAGGCCCTCCTTCAGCGCGAGCTCCGCCGCGGCGGACGGCGTGATCTCGGCGACCACGTCCGGTTCACCCGTCACCAGGACGCGCAGCCGCCCGCCCTGTGCGGTGATCTCGCGGACCGTGCCCCGCCAGACGTTCCGGGGGCTTCCGCCGGGCTGCTCGACGTGCAGGGACACCGCCTCCGGGCCCACGACGGCGAGCCCGCTCGTGGCCTGCCCCGGCAGCGGGTCCGCCGCGACGAGGCTCGCGCCGCCGTCGAGGAGCAGCGTGCGTTCCGCCGTGGACGTGCCCTGCCAGGCGTTGCGGCCCAGCATCCGGGCCACCCAGGGCGAACGCGGGTGCCGGGTCAGCTCCACCGGTGACGCGTACTGCACCGTCCGGCCGCCCTCCAGGACGAGGATCCGGTCGGCCAGCGACACGGCCTCCACGGGGTCGTGGGTGACGATCAGGCAGACACCTGGGAAGTCCGCCAGGTGGGTGCGCAGGGTGTGCCGCACCTGGGCGCGTGTCGCCTGGTCGAGCGCGGCCAGCGGCTCGTCCAGCAGCAGGAGGCGGGGGCGCGCGGCGAGGGCCCTGGCCAGCGCCACGCGCTGGGCCTGGCCGCCGCTGAGTTCACCGGGCCGGCGGTGGGCCAGACCGCCCACGCCGAGGCGGTCCAGCCAGTGCCGGGCCGCGTGGTGCGCCTCCACCTTCGGGACGCCCTGGGCACGCAGGCCGTACGCCGTGTTGGCGAGGGCGGTGAGGTGGGGGAAGAGGGAGTTGTCCTGGGGGACCCAGGCGATGCGCCGCTTGTGCGGAGGGAGTTCGGAGACGTCCGTGTCGCCAATGGTCAGAGGATCGGCTTCGGCTCTGTCCGTGAGTCCCAGGAGGGCGCGGAGGAGAGTCGTCTTGCCGGCGCCGTTCGGGCCGACGAGAGCGATGGTGGTGCCGGGTTCCGCGCTGAGCTCGGCTGCCGTCGCACCGGTCACCGTGGTGCGCAGCGGGTGCGTGGGGCGGTCCGGGTTCTCCTGGCGTACGGCCTCGGTCATCGGTACGAGGCGTTCGGGAGACCGCGGCACGTCCGGCGACGGCCGGGGGGCGGACTGCTTCTTGGTCGTCAGCCAGCGTCCGCGCAGCGAGAGGAGCACCGCTGTCGCGATGACGAGCAGCAGGAGGGACACCGCCGTGGCGCTCTCCGGGTCGTCCTGGAGCAGCAGATAGACCTGGAGGGGGAGCGTCTGCGTGGTGCCCGGGAGGTTGCCCGCGAAGGTGATCGTCGCGCCGAACTCGCCCAGCGCCCGCGCCCAGCTCAGCGCCGCGCCCGCGACCAGGCCCGGCATGACCATGGGGAGGGTGACGGTGCGGAAGACCCGCAGCGGGGTCGCCCCCAGGGACGTCGCCGTCTCCTCGTAGCGGGGGTGCAGGCCCGCCAGCGCGCCCTCCAGGCTGATCACCAGGAACGGCATCGCCACGAAGGCGGAGGCCAGCACGGCGCCCGGCGTCGAGAACGGCAGGGTGACGCCGAACCAGGACTCCAGCCAGGGACCCAGCACGCCCCTGCGGCCGTAGCCCTGGAGCAGGGCCACCCCCGCGACCGTCGGGGGCAGCACCATCGGCAGCATCACCAGGCAGCGCACCAGCGCCTTGCCCGGGAAGTCCACACGGGCGAGCAGCCACGCCAGCGGGACACCGAGCAGGAGGGACAGCAGCAGGGCCCAGCCGGAGACCAGGAGGGACAGCCCCAGGGCCTCGGTGACCTCGTGCGAGCCGAGGCGCGAGGGAAGGGTGGCCCAGGGCGTACGGACCAGGATGCCCGCGAGCGGCAGGAGCAGGAAGCCCACCGCGAGCGCGGCGGGCAGCCCGAGAGCCCAGGGCGTGCGCCCCCGGAGCGTCCGGCCGGTCACGGCTGCTGGAAGCCCGCCGCGCGCAGCAGCTTCTGCGCCTCGTCGGAGCCGAGCCACTTCACGAAGTCGGCGGCCTCCTTGGTGTGCTTCGAGCCCTTGAGGGTCGCGGCCGGGTAGGAGGCGACGGCGTTCTGCGCGTCCGGGACGGTGACCGTGGAGACCTTGCCCTTGGCCGCCGCCACGTCCGTGAGATAGACGA
Organism: Streptomyces sp. NPDC051173; assembly: GCF_040689515.1. Classification (NCBI taxonomy): domain Bacteria; kingdom Bacillati; phylum Actinomycetota; class Actinomycetes; order Kitasatosporales; family Streptomycetaceae; genus Streptomyces; species Streptomyces sp. NPDC051173. Next base: position 88,355 of record NZ_JBFBBD010000004.1, on the reverse strand, counting down.
TCCCCGCGTCGGCCTCACCGAGCGAGACCTTGCTGAGGACGGCCCGGACGTTCGCCTCCTGGGACACCGGCTTGACCTTGACGTGCTGCTGGTCGAGCACCTTCTGGCTGTAGCGGCCCACCGGCACCTGGGGCGCGGCCAGCACGACCTTGAGATCGCTCCTGGAGAGGTCGGCCAGGCTCTTGACGCCCTTCGGGTTGCCCTCGGCGGTCGCGATGGTGAGCCGGTTCTTCGCGATGACCGCCGGCTTGTCCGTGTCGGACTTGAGGCCGTCCATGGTCGTGGTGTCGGCGGTGACCAGCGCGTCGGCGGGCGCGCCTTGGCGCACCTGCGCGGCGAGCTCCTGCGAGCCGGCGAAGGAGAAGTTCACCTTGGTGCCCGGGTGGTCCTTCTCGTACGCCGTCCCGGCCTGCTTGAAGACGTCCGTCAGGGACGCCGCGGCGAGCACGGTGAGCGTCGTGGAGGACTTGGCGTCCTTCTCGTCCCCACCGCCGCCGCAGGCGGCCACGAGCGGCAGGAGGAGCGCGGCGGCCAGGGCGGCGCGTGCGGGCGTGCGGTGCATCAGGTTCTCCAGGTGCCGGGTCAAGCGCGGTCGATGTGCACGTTGGTGGCCTTCACCCGGGCCACGGCCTCCATCCCGACGGCCAGGCCCAGCTCCTCGACGGCCTCCCGCGTCAGCAGCGAGACGAGGCGGTGCGGGCCGGCCTGGATCTCGACCTGGGCGGCGACGTCGCCGAGCTTGACGGCGGTGATGATGCCCGGGAAGGCGTTACGGGCGGTGGTGTACGCCGCTTCCTCGCCCTCGGCGGCCTCCGCCGCGAGCGTCACCGAGAAGGCCGCGAGGTCGGACCCGCGGATGTGCCGCTTGCCGGCCTCGTCCCGCGAGGTGGGCACCCGCCCGGCATCGGCCCACCGCCGCACGGTGTCGGGACTGACTCCGAGGAGCCTGGCGGCCCGGCCGATGGTGTAGGTCTGCATGGGCGCACGCTATGGGGCTGTGGGTCGCATGTGCAAGGTCGATGGGGGGAATCGCCTGGCAGATGAGATGGGTCAGGGGATCAGGCGTCCTTGTGGGCCGGACGGGCTCGACACCTGTGGCCCGTCCGGCGTCTGCGGCCGCTCGCCGCAGGCGTAGGGGACTCGCGCATACCCACCGGCAGCCGATGAATCCAGCCCGTCCGGCGATCGAGGACACCGCCCGGAGCGCGGTCCGGGGCGGAGCCCCGGCAACGGCGAGGACCCCACCCGGTCGGCTGGGATCGGCGGAGCCCCGGCAACGGCGAGCACCCCACCCGGTCGGCTAGATCGCTCCCTTGCGGGTCAGATAGCTGAACGAGATCCACCCCGGCAGCACCGGCAGCCACAGCGTCATCAGGCGGAAGAGGATCACCGCGGGAGTGGCCTGCTCCGCCGGCAGTCCGGCGATCGTCAGCACACCGGTCAGCGCGATCTCGACGGCTCCCACACCGCCGGGTGTCGGCGCCGCCGAACCCAGCGCGTTGGCCGTCAGGAAGACCACCGCGATGCTGGCGTAGCTCAGGTCCCCGCCGAACGCGCGGATCGAGGCGTCGAGGCACATCACGTTCGCCGCCGTCAGCAGCAGCATGCCGCCGATGCCGGCGCACAGCTTCTGCGGCCGCTGGAGCACGTCCAGCATGCGCGGGACGACGCCCGCGAAGAGCGACCGCACGCGCGTGGAGACGAACTTCCGCAGCACCGGCACGGCCGCCACGACGAGCACGAGCACGGCCGCCGTCAGCAGCCCGCCGATGATCGTCCGCGAGGGGCCGAGCGACGAGCTGCGCTCCGTACCGGTCACATAGCCGAAGGACAGCAGCAGCAGGATGTGACAGGCCAGGCCGAAGAGCTGGGACGCGCCCACGCTCGCGACGGCCAGGCCGGGCCGGATGCCCGCGCGCTGGAGGAAGCGCGTGTTCAGTGCCACGCCGCCGACCGCCGCCGGGGCGACGACCTTCACGAAGGAGCCCGCGACCTGCGCGAGGACGGCGCGCCCGAACGCGACCTTCTCCGGCACGAAGCCCAGCAGGCTCATCGTGGCTGCGACGTACGTCAGCACCTGGAAGGCCACGGCCACCGCGACCCAGGCCCAGTTCGCCCGGTCGACGAGATCGCCGAACTGGACGTGCGTGAACTGCGACAGCAGGAAGTACGCGGCGAAGGCACCGGCCACGAAGCTGAGCAGCGTGCGCAGCTTGATGCGCTCCAGGCGCACCGGCTCTATCGGGGCCTGCGGCCGGATCAGCAGCACCTGGCGGCGGATCTGCGCGAGCAGGTCCTCCTCGCGCGCCTCCTCCAGGGCCTCTTCCACAGCCTTCTTCTCGGCCTGCCGCTCGGCCTTGAGCGCCTTGCGGTCCTCCGCGGGCAGCTCCTGCGAGCCCGGCTCGGCGGCCCGTGCCTCCTTGGCCTCCTTGGCGGCGCGCGCGGCGTCCAGGACGGTGTCCCGCTCCCGCTGCGCGCGTTCCCGGGCGAGCTGGCGCAGGGTCGCCCGGCTGATGCGGGTGAGCGCCAGCGGCTGGAGCAGCGGCAGGCTGTCGGCGATGGCGTCCGGACCGAGCACGTCCACACCCGTGGCGACGGCGCGCTCGGCGCCGACCCGCAGCCCGAGGGTCACCAGCAGCTGCGCGACGTCCATGCGCAGCACCAGGTCGCCCGCCGCGATCTCCCCGCCGCGCAGGTCCGTCAGGACGACGTTGCCGGAACGATCCACCAGAAGGGCGTCGCCGTCGAGCCTGCGGTGGGCGATCCGCCGCGACTGGAGGGCGTGCACCTGACGCCAGGCGCCGGCCATCAGCTCGTCGGTGATCTCCTCCGTGGGGACCGCGCCGAGGGTGCGGCCGCCGATGTGCTCGTAGACGAGCATCACGGCGTCCGGGCCGAGCTCCGAGGTGGCGATCAGTTTGGGGGCGTTGGCACCCGCGGCGATGGCCGCGTAGGCGAGCAGCGCCTCCTGTTCGAGGGCCTGCCGGAGGGACTGGAGGCTGCGCGGCTGGGTGATGCCGCGCAACGCCAGCCGCTGCCAGAGGCGGTAGAAGAAGCCCTGCGCCTGCTGTTCGCGGTCGACGACCGTGACGTCGAGCGGCGGGCCGTCCTCCAGGGTGACGATGTAGCGGCGCCCCCGGTCGTGCGGGTGCGAGTGCTCGGTGCCGACGGCGTCGGCGCTCTCCTCCGCGCGCAGCGCGGTCACCGGCTTGAAGCCGACGCGGCGCAGTCCGGCGAGGAGATGGCGGCCGGTGGGCCGGACGTTCGGTGAACCGACGGCGTAGAGCGTGCCGTAGGCGACGGTCCATCCGATCAGCACGGTGGTGACGATCGAGAACGGTGTGGTGTAGCCGTTCACCAGCACCGCGAAGGCGTCGAGCAGCAGCACGGCCCACATCGCGACCCGCCAGCGCGGCCGTCGCGACATTCCGACCGCCGTCATATAGGCGATCACAGGGGCCAGATAGCCGTGCACCGGATCGGTGAGGCCGCCGGTGGGCGCCTGCTGGGTCAGCGCGTCACGGATGGACGCCGGTGCCGTGTCGGCCACCCAGAGGTCGGTGGCGAGGGACACGCCGTGCGCGAGGACGGCGGCGAGTACGCCGTCGGCGATGCGCAGCCCGTCACGTTTGATGAGCCGCTCGATGGCGAACGCCACCGGGACGATGAAGATGGCGATGTTGGCGGCGAGCCCCGCGAAGTTCGCCAGCAGCTGCGGCGCCCGGCCGGTGCTGTCGCCGATGTCCTTCTCCAGGCCCTGCGTGGTGCCGTGGGCGAAGGCCGCGAGGGCGAGGACCAGGGCGATGCCGACGATGCCGAGGAAGAGCCGCACCAGGTCCGCCGGGCGGTGGACGCGGGCGGGCAGCAGCGGCTCGTCACCCGACACCTGGTCGATGTGCGCCTCGCCGTCGTCGCAGTCGTACCCGCCGCGCACCCCCTCGGGGCACACCGCCGCCCGCTCGACGGGAGGCCCGTCCGGGCCCTCGGCCGCGGGCTCACCGGAGCCGGACAGCGCTTCGGGGGCGCGGTCGCCTCCTGGAGGCTCCGCGCCCTGCTGTCGCTCCGTCTTCTCGTCTTGGTCTCGTATCACCAGTCACCGCCCGGAAGATGGTGGCATGGCCCCGCCGGGCGAGGGGGCATCAGGGTGTGGTTCGGGGGCGCGGACTCCGGATCGTACGCCCTGTAGTACTGATACGCACTCTGGGTGATCTTGCCGTACGGGCGGGTGGTGCTGCCAGAGGGCGGGCGGCGGACCGGCCACCGGCGGGGTGCGGCAGGATGGGCCGGGTGAGCGAGGACGTACGGACGGGCCGGGGAGAGGCTGCCGAGCTTCCCGAGTACGCGGAACGGGTGCTGGCCGTCGCGGAGCGGATTCCGCCCGGCCGGGTGATGACCTACGGCGATGTCGCCGAGTGGCTGGGGGAGGGCGGACCCCGCCAGGTGGGGCGCGTGATGGCGCTCTACGGCGGCGCGGTGCCCTGGTGGCGGGTGGTCCGCTCGGACGGCGCCCTGCTGCCCGGCCACGAGCTGCGCGCGCTCGCCCACTACCGCGAGGAGGGCACACCGCTGCGGGAGGCCGGCCGCTCGGCGCCGGGGCACGTGCCCCGGCTCGCCATGGCACGGGCGCGCTGGGACGGCACCCCCGAGGGTGACGGCCCGGCCGGTGTGACTCCTCACACCTGACAGCATCCGTGCTCCGGGCACCCCCGGACCACGCTGTGGCCAGTGCGCCCAAGGGCTGACCCGAACGGGTGAGAGCCGTACGGCCGTGCGCCGGTCCGCGGTACGCCCTGCGCCTCGCGTGCCGTCTGGCGTAGCGTCGACAACCGCCGTCACGCCCGGACCCCCTTCCCGGCCGCCCGGCGCACCCCGCCGCACGACCCCGCACCCCCACCAGGACCGGCAACCCACGTGAGCTCCTCCTCCTCGCCAGGCACGGCCGACGCCGTCCGCCCGCGGCCGGCGCCGCGGCCCTCCCAGGGCGCGTACCGCCTCGTGCGGACCGTGCCGGGCCCCACGGCTCCTCCTGAGCTGGACGCACGCCAGCGCGCCGTGGTTGACCACCGGGAGGGGCCGCTGCTGGTCCTCGCGGGGCCCGGCACGGGGAAGACGACCACCCTGGTCGAGGCCGTCGCGGACCGGGTGCTGCGGGGCACCGATCCGGAGCGCGTCCTCGTCCTGACGTTCAGCCGCAAGGCCGCCGTCGAGCTCCGCGACCGGATGGCCGCCCGGCTCGGCGGCACCGCCCGGGGACCGCAGGCCACGACCTTCCACTCGTACTGCTACGCGCTGGTCCGCGCCCACCAGGACGCCGACCTGTTCGTCGACCCGCTGCGGCTGCTGTCCGGCCCCGAGCAGGACGCCGTCGTGCGCGAGCTGCTCGCCGGACAGGCCGAGCTGGAGCGCGAGGGCCGCGGCGCCGTGCGCTGGCCCGACGAACTGCGCGCCTGCCTGACCACGCGCGGCTTCGCCGACGAGGTGCGCGCGGTGCTCGCCCGCAGCCGCGAACTCGGGCTCGGCCCGGACGCGCTCGGCGCCTTCGCCGCGGGCACCGGCCGCCCCGACTGGAGCGCCGCCGCCTCCTTCCTCGCCGAATACCTCGACCTGCTCGACATGCGGGGCGTGCTCGACTACGCCGAGCTCGTGCACCGCGCCGTGCTCCTCGCCGAGCGGCCGGAGACCGGCGCCGAGCTCGCGCGGCGCTACGACGCCGTCTTCGTCGACGAGTACCAGGACACCGACGTGGCCCAGGCGCGGCTGCTGCGCGCCCTCGCGGGCGACGGCCGGACGCTGGTCGCCTTCGGCGACCCCGACCAGTCGATCTACGCCTTCCGGGGCGCCGACATCAACGGCATCCTCGACTTCCCGGACGCCTTCCCCCGCCGGGACGGCGCACCGGCGCCCGTCGAGGTGCTCACCACCTCGCGCCGCTCTGCCGCGGACCTCCTCGCGGCCACCCGGCTGCTCACCCGCCGGATGCCGCTGACCCGTCTCCCCGCGCGGGCCGTACGCGCGCACCGGGAGCTCGCCGCCGTGCGCGAGGGCGGCCGGGTGGAGGCGTACACCTATCCGACCGCGGGCGCCGAGACCGACAACATCGCCGACATCCTGCGCCGCGCGCACCTGGAGGACGACGTCCCCTGGCGCGACATGGCCGTCCTGGTGCGCGCGGGCTCCCGCTCCATACCGGGCCTGCGGCGCGCCCTCAGCTCGGCGGGCGTCCCCGTGGAGGTCGACGGCGACGACGTCCCGCTGCGCCACGAACCGGCGGTGGCCCCGCTGCTGACGGCGCTGCGGGCAGTGGCCGAACCGGCGGCGGAGGACGGGAGCGGCGACGGACAGCCCCGGCTCGACGCCGAGACCGCCCTCATCCTCCTCACGTCCACGCTCGGCGGCATGGACGCCGCGGACCTGCGCCGGCTGGGCCGCGCGCTCAGGGACGAGGAGCGGGCCGCGGGCCGCACCGTGCCCAGACCCTCGGACGACCTGATCGCCGAGGCCCTCGACGAGCCCGAGCGCCTCGTCGCCCACGACACGGCGTACGCCAGGGGCGCGCAGCGCCTGGGCGCGCTCCTGCGTACCGCCCGCGAACTCCTCGCCGCGGGCGGCACCGCGGAACAGGCCCTGTGGGAGCTGTGGAACGGCACCTCCTGGCCGCAGCGGCTGGAGCGCGCCGCCCGCCGCGGCGGCGCCGCCGGCCGGAACGCCGACCGCGACCTGGACGCCGTCTGCGCGCTCTTCGAGACCGCCGCGCGCGCCGAGGAACGCACCGGCGGCCGCGGCGCCCTGAACTTCCTGGACGAGCTGGAGGCCCAGGACATCGCCGCGGACACCCTCACCCGCAAGGCCGTGCGCCCCGACGCCGTACGCCTGATGACCGCGCACCGCTCCAAGGGCCTGGAGTGGCGGCTCGTGGTCGTCGCGGGCGTCCAGGAGGGCCTCTGGCCCGACCTGCGGCGCCGCGGCTCGCTCCTGGAGGCCGACCGCATCGGGCGCGACGGACTGGCCGAGCCGCTCAGCCCCGGCGCCCTGCTCGCGGAGGAGCGCCGCCTGTTGTACGTGGCGGCCACGCGCGCGCGGGAGCGCCTGGTCGTCACCGCCGTCAAGGCGGCGGCCGAGGACGGCGACCAGCCTTCCCGCTTCCTGGCCGAGCTGGGCGCCGAGCCCGTGGACGTCAGCCAGCGCCCGCGCCGCCCGCTGGCCGTCGCCGCGCTGGTCGCCGAGCTGCGTGCCACCACGGTCGACCCGCAGGCATCGGACGCGCTGCGGGCGGCCGCCGCGGAGCGCCTCGCCCGGCTCGCGGCCCTCCGCGACGACGAGGGCCAGCCGCTCGTCCCCGCCGCCCACCCCTACCGCTGGTGGGGCCTGCACGAACCGACGCACAGCGAGGTGCCGCTGCGCGACCGCACGCGGCCCGTCGCACTGTCCGGCTCCGCCGTCGGACAGCTGGCGGGTACGTCGGGGACCTGCTCGCTCCAGTGGTTCCTCGGCCGGGAGGTCAAGGCGGACGCCCCCGCCACCGCCGCCCAGGGCTTCGGCAACGTCGTGCACGTCCTCGCCGACGAGGTCGCCGCCGGGCGCACCCCCGCCGACCTCGCCGTCCTCATGGAGCGCCTCGACTCCGTGTGGGACGCGCTGGCCTTCGACGCGCCCTGGAAGTCGGTGCAGGAGAAGGAGAACGCCCGCGCCGCCCTGGAGCGCTTCCTGCGCTGGCACGTGATGGAGCGCGGCGGGCGCGGCCCGGTCGCCACGGAGCACCCCTTCGACGTCACCCTCAAGGCCGCCGACCACCTGGTGCGCATCCGCGGCTCCATGGACCGCGTGGAGGCCGACGCCCACGGCCGCGCCTACGTCGTCGACTTCAAGACCGGCAAGGGCACGGTGTCCGCCGACGACGTCGCCCGGCACCCGCAGCTCGCCGTCTACCAGCTCGCGGTCGAACAGGGCGCCGTCGACGACCTCTTCGACGGCGAGCGGCCCGTCGCGGGCGGCGCCGAACTCGTACAGCTGCGGCAGGGCGCGGCCAAGAAGAACGGCGGGGACACCGTCCCCAAGGTGCAGGCGCAGGAGCCGCTGGGCGGCGGCGCGTGGATCGGCGACCTGCTCGCCGAGGCGGCGGGCCGGGTCCTGGAGGAGCGCTTCGCCCCCCGGCCGGGCGCGCACTGCACGCACTGCTCGTTCCGGGCGTCCTGCACCGCGCGGCCGGAGGGCCGGCAGGTGGTGGAGTGAGCGGCCCCCGGCCACCGGCCCTGACCTGCGGCGGTGCTGGATTGTCAGTGGCCCCGGTTAGCGTTTTCGTGTGACCCCGCGCCTGACCGACCCCGAGCAGCTCAAGGAGCTGCTCGGCATTCCGTTCACCCCGGAGCAGACGGCCTGCATCACCGCGCCGCCCGCCCCGCAGGTCATCGTGGCCGGTGCCGGGTCCGGCAAGACCACGGTCATGGCCGCCCGCGTTGTCTGGCTCGTCGGCACCGGGCAGGTCGCCCCCGAGCAGGTCCTCGGCCTCACGTTCACCAACAAGGCGGCGGGCGAGCTGTCCGAGCGCGTGCGCAAGGCCCTCGTCGAGGCCGGGGTCACCGACCCCGACCCCGCGCCGGGCGACCCCGACCAGGCCCCGGGCGAGCCGCAGATCTCCACCTACCACGCCTTCGCGGGCCGCCTCCTGAAGGAGCACGGTCTGCGCATCGGCCTGGAGCCCAGCGCGCGGCTGCTCGCCGACGCCACCCGCTTCCAGCTCGCCGCCCGCGTCCTGCGCACCTCCCCGGGCCCGTATCCCGCCCTCACCCGCTCCTTCGGCGACCTCGTCCCCGACCTCCTGGCCCTCGACGGCGAGCTCGCCGAGCACCTCGTGCCGGCGGCGGAGCTCCGGGCGCACGACACGGAGCTGCTGAGCACCCTGGAAGGGGCCAAGCTCTCCAACGCCGACCTGCGGCGGGTGCCCGACACCGCGCGCGCCCGGCTCGAGCTCCTCCACCTCGTCGAGGCGTACCGCGAGGAGAAGCGCAAGCGCGACCTCCTCGACTTCGGCGACCAGATCGCGCTCTCCGCCGAGCTGGCCCGCAGCCGGCCGGAGGTCGGGCAGATCATGCGGGAGCAGTTCGCGGTCGTCCTCCTCGACGAGTACCAGGACACCTCCGTCGCCCAGCGCCTCCTGCTGTCCGGCCTCTTCGGCGGCGGCACCAGCCACGCCGTCACCGCCGTGGGCGACCCCTGCCAGGCCATCTACGGCTGGCGCGGTGCCTCCGTGGCCAACCTGGACGACTTCCCGCTCCACTTCCCGTACGCCGACGGCAGCCCCGCCCGGCGGTTCGCGCTCAGCGAGAACCGGCGCAGCGGCGGCCGCCTCCTCGACCTCGCCAACGGCCTGGCCGCCCCGCTGCGCGCGCGCCACGCGGGCGTCGAGGCCCTGCGCCCCGCACCCGGCGCCGAGCGGGACGGCGTGGTGCGCTGCGCCCTGCTGCCCACCCACGCGGAGGAGCTGGAGTGGCTCGCGGACTCCCTCGCCCACCTGGTGCGCACGGGCACCCGGCCCGGTGACATCGCCGTCCTGTGCCGCACCGCCACCGACTTCGCGCAGATCCAGGGCGCGCTCGTCGAGCGGGACGTCCCCGTGGAGGTCGTCGGCCTGTCCGGGCTGCTGCACCTGCCCGAGATCGCCGACCTCGTCGCCGTCTGCGAGGTCCTCCAGGACCCCACCGCCAACGCCTCGCTCGTGCGGCTGCTGGTCGGCCCGCGCTGGCGCATCGGCCCACGCGACCTGGCGCTGCTCGGCCGCCTCGCCCGGACGCTCGTGCCCTACGGCGGCGCCGGGGCCGACCCCGAGCGCAGGCTCGCCGAGGCCGTCGAGGGCGTCGACCCGGCCGAGGTCGTCTCCCTCGCGGACGCCCTCGACTCCTTCCTGACGGCCGGTGGCTCCTCCCGGACCGAGCCGGGGGCGGGCCAGGACGCCGGCCTGCCCTTCTCGTCCGACGCCCGCGTCCGCTTCGCCCGCCTCGCCGCCGAACTCCGCGACCTGCGGCGCTCACTGGCCGACCCGCTCATGGACGTCCTCCACCGGGTGCTCGCCACCACCGGCCTGGAGGTCGAGCTGTCCGCCTCCCCGCACGCGCTGGCCGCCCGCAGGCGCGAGACGCTCTCGCAGTTCCTGGATATCGCCGCGGGCTTCGCGTCCGTCGACGGCGAGGCCGGTCTGCTCGCCTTCCTCGGCTTCCTGCGCACCGCCGCGCAGTACGAGAAGGGCCTCGACAGCTCCCTGCCCGGCGGGGAGAACACCGTCAAGGTCCTCACCGCGCACAAGTCCAAGGGCCTGGAGTGGGACGTGGTCGCCGTCCCCGGGCTCGTCGCCAAGACCTTCCCCAGCGAGCAGTCCCGCGAGTCGTGGACCGCCCAGGCCAAGGTCCTGCCGCACGCCCTGCGCGGTGACGCCGACACCCTGCCCGACGTCGGCGCGTGGGACAGCAAGGGGCTGGCCGCGTTCAAGGCCGCCATGAAGGAACACCAGCGCACCGAGGAACTCCGCCTCGGCTACGTCACGTTCACCCGCCCCCGTTCCCTGCTCCTCGGCTCCGGCCACTGGTGGGGCCCCAGCCAGAAGCAGCCGCGCGGCCCCTCCGACTTCCTCCAGGCCCTGCGCGAGCACTGCGAGGCCGGCCACGGCGAGATCGAGGCCTGGGCGGAGGAGCCCGAGGAGGGCGCGGAGAACCCCGCCCTCGCCGAGCCGGAGGGCGACCGCTCCTGGCCCCTGCCCCTCGACCCCGCCTCGCTGACCCGCCGCCGCGCGGCGGCGGACGCCGTCCGGGCCCACCTGGACCGCATGGCGGCCCAGGCCGCCATGCCCGCCCCCGACCCGGAGCCCGAGCAGGCCCACGACCCGGACTGGCCGCCGCCGGAGGAGGACCCCTACGAGGAGGATCCCGGCCCGCCGGCCGACGAGGAACTCACGGACTGGGACGCGCTGCCGACCACCCGCCCGGAGACCGCCCTGCCCGCCCCCCGGCAGGCACCGGACGAGGACGGGACGGCGGAGCACGCGCGCGTACGTGACGAGGGCGCGCGGGCGGAGGACTCTCCCGCACGGCGGGCCGACGCCACCGGTCACGGGGAACCGCACCACCCGGACGACACCCCCGCGCGCCACGCGCGCGTACGGGCCGAAGACGGCCGGAGCCGCCTCCTCGACGAGCCGCCCGCAGGGCACTCGCTCGTGCCCGAGGAGGCCCGGCTCGTCGGGTCGTGGGACCGCGACCTGGACGCGCTGGCCGGAGAGCTGCGCCGGGCACGCGCGAGCGTGCGCGAGGTGGTCCTGCCCGGCGCCCTGAGCGCCTCGCAGTTGGTGCGGCTCGCGGCCGACCCCGACGGGTTCGCGCACGAGCTGGCCCGGCCGATGCCGCGCCCGCCGCAGCCCGCCGCCCGCCGGGGCACCCGCTTCCACGCCTGGATCGAATCCCGGTTCGAGGCCCTGCCCCTGCCCATGCTGGGGCCCGACGAGCTGCCCGGCGGCGCGGAGGACGGCGCGGACGAGCCGGAGATCGCCGACGAGCGCGACCTCGCCGCCCTCAAGGAGGCCTTCGAGCGCACCCCGTACGCCCACCGCACCCCCTACCGCGTCGAGGCGCCGGTCCAGCTCACTCTCTCGGGCCGAGTGATCCGCGGCCGGATTGACGCCGTCTACCGCGAGCGCGGCCCCGAGGGCGACACGTACGAGATCGTCGACTGGAAGACGAGCCGCGCCCACGACGCGGACCCCCTCCAGCTCGCGGTCTACCGCGTCGCCTGGGCGGAGCAGCACGGCCTGCCGCTGTCCGCCGTCACGGCCGCCTTCGTGTACGTGCGCGACGGCGAGACCGTCCGGCCCGAGGGCCTGCCGGACCGCGCCGGTCTCGAAGAGGTGCTGCTCGGGGAGCGCGCGTGAACAAGCCCGGTCATGGTCACGCCGCGTGGCCGGATAGGCTCGATGTCATGAGCGACACCCCGGACAGCGCTGTCCGCGCGTTTATCGAAGAGCACCGCGACGCCTTCCTCGACGACCTCGTCGAGTGGCTCCGCATCCCCTCCGTGTCGGCGGACCCCGACCGCGCCTCCGATGTGCGCCGCAGCGCCGACTGGCTGGCCGGGAAGCTCACCGCGACCGGCTTCCCGACCGTCGAGGTCTGGGAGACCGACGGCGCCCCGGCCGTGTTCGCCGAGTGGCCCTCGGGCGACGGCGGAGCCCCGACCGTGCTGGTCTACGGCCACCACGACGTGCAGCCCGCCGCCCGCGAGGACGGCTGGCACACCGAGCCCTTCGAGCCCGTCGTCAAGGACGGCCGGCTGCACGCCCGCGGTGCCGCGGACGACAAGGGCCAGGTCTTCTTCCACACCCTGGGCCTGCGGGCCCACCTCGCCGCGACCGGCCGTACCGCCCCGGCGGTCAACCTCAAGCTGCTCGTCGAGGGCGAGGAGGAGTCCGGCTCGCCGCACTTCCCGGCCCTCGTGCGCGAGTACGCCGACCGCCTCGCGTGCGACACCGTGATCGTCTCCGACACCGGCATGTGGTCCGAGGACACCCCGACCGTCTGCACGGGCATGCGCGGCCTCACGGACTGCCAGATCGACCTCCACGGGCCGGAGCAGGACATCCACTCGGGCTCCTTCGGCGGCGCCGTGCCCAACCCGGCCACCGAGGCGGCACGCCTCGCCGCCGCCCTGCACGACGAGGACCGCAGGGTCGCGATCCCCGGTTTCTACGACGGCATCGTGGAGCTCACCGACCGTGAGCGCGAGCTCTTCGCCGAGCTGCCTTTCGACGAGAAGCAGTGGCTGCGCATCGCGCACTCCCACGCCTCCCTCGGGGAGAAGGGCTACACCACGCTGGAGCGGATCTGGGCCCGCCCCACCGCCGAGGTCAACGGCATGGGCGGCGGCTATCAGGGCCCCGGCGGCAAGACGATCGTGCCGTCCACCGCGCAGCTCAAGCTGTCCTTCCGGCTCGTCGCGGGCCAGGACACCGACGGCGTGCAGCAGGCCGTACGCCAGTGGGTGGCCGACAGCCTGCCGGACGGCATCCGCCACGAGATCAACTTCTGGGGCGTGACCCGCCCCTGCCTGACGCCGCTCGACCACCCGTACCTCCAGTCGGTCGTCCGGGCCATGGGCCGGGCCTTCGGGCAGAAGATCCGCTTCACACGCGAGGGGGGCTCGGGCCCCGCCGCCGACCTCCAGGACGTGCTCGGGGTGCCGGTGCTCTTCCTCGGCATCTCCGTGCCGTCGGACGGCTGGCACGCGCCCAACGAGAAGGTCGAACTGGACCTCCTCATGAAGGGCGTCGAGACCAGTGCCTACCTCTGGTCCGACCTGGCCGGAAGCGACCGGTAGCTCGCGTTCTTGACGTACACCACCATCCGCAGGGGGAGTTGGAAGCAGCCGTGACCACCTGGACCGATCTGTCAGCCGCCCGGCCCATCACGCTCAGCGGAGACAGCGGCATCGACCGCGCCGCGCACCACCGCCTCGACGAGGCATGGCTCGCCGCGGCGTGGAGCCATCCCTCCACGAGAGTCTTCGTGGTCTCCGGCGGGCAGGTGCTGGTCGACGACACCCCCGACGGCCGCACCGAGCTCGTGATGACCCCGGCGTTCGATGCGCCGGTCACCGAGACGCACCGCTATTTCCTCGGCCAGGACGAGAAGGGCATCGCCTACTTCGCCCTCCAGAAGGACGCGCTGCCGGGGCGCATGGACCAGTCGGCGCGTCCGGCCGGGCTGCGCGAGGCCGGTCTGCTGCTGTCGCCGCGCGACGCGGGGCTGCTGGTGCACGCGGTGGCCCTGGAGAACTGGCAGCGGCTGCACCGCTTCTGCTCGCGCTGCGGCGAGCGCACGGTGGTGGCGGCCGCGGGCCACATCCGCCGCTGCCCCGCCTGCGGCGCGGAGCACTACCCCCGCACCGACCCGGCCGTCATCATGCTCGTCACGGACAAGCAGGACCGGGCGCTGCTGGGCCGGCAGATGCACTGGCCGGAGGGCCGCTTCTCGACGCTCGCGGGCTTCGTCGAGCCGGGCGAGTCCATCGAGCAGGCGGTGCGCCGGGAGGTCGCCGAGGAAGCGGGCGTGGTCGTCGGCGACGTGGAGTACGTCGCCAGCCAGCCCTGGCCCTTCCCGTCCAGCCTGATGCTGGGCTTCATGGCGCGGGCCACGTCCGCGGACATCCAGGTGGACGGCGAGGAGATCCACGAGGCCCGCTGGTTCTCGCGCGAGGAGCTGCGGGCGGGCTTCGCCTCCGGCGAGGTGCTGCCGCCCACCGGCATCTCCATCGCGGCCCGCCTGCTGGAGCTCTGGTACGGCGAGCCGCTGCCGCAGGGCCCGGCCTGGAGCTGAGCCGGCCGGGCACCGGCTCCCCGGAGCCGGTGCCCCGCGGCCGCGCCGGGGTCAGGAGGCCAGCGCCTGCTTGACCTGGGCGAGCGACGGGTTGGTCATGGTGACCGGAACGCCGCCGCCCTCGGGGACGACCAGGACGGTCGGAACCGTCTGGTTGCCGTCGTTCGCCTTTTCCACGAAGGCCGCAGATTCGGCGTCGTGCTCGATGTTGATCTCGTTGTACGCGATTCCCTCGCGGTCCAGCTGGCTCTTGAGCCGGCGGCAGTAGCCGCACCAGGTGGTGCTGTACATCGTCACGGTGCCCGACATGCGTCCTCGTGCTCCTTCGGTGGTGGGTGTGATGCCAGTCGTAGAACGCGCACCTGTGCGGGACCATTCCCCGGCGGTTTCCGCGTCCGGCCGGTCACCGCGCCACCGGCCGGCCGGGAGGCGGGGCTGTCCGCCGCTCCGGAGGACTCCGGCCATTCATATGACCGGAAGGCTGGTCCTGTGGACGACGTTCCCGGTCGCCCCCGCCGACCTGGCAGCATGGCGGGGTGACAGCAACCCTCTTCCCGCAGGTCCCGGACTCTGCCGACGCCGTGCTCGACGGGCTCGATCCCGAGCAGCGCGCGGTGGCGACGGCCCTCAGCGGTCCGGTGTGCGTGCTGGCGGGAGCGGGCACGGGCAAGACCCGCGCGATCACCCACCGGATCGCGTACGGCATCCGCTCCGGCGTGCTCCAGCCCGCCAGTGTGCTTGCCGTCACCTTCACCAACCGCGCCGCCGGAGAGATGCGCGGCCGGCTCCGCCAGCTCGGCGCGGGCGGCGTCCAGGCGCGCACCTTCCACTCGGCGGCGCTGCGCCAGCTCCAGTATTTCTGGCCGAAGGCCGTGGGCGGCGAGGTGCCGCGCCTGCTGGAGCGGAAGGTCCAGCTCGTCGCGGAGGCCGCGGCCCGCTGCCGCGTCCGGCTCGACCGCAATGAACTGCGCGATGTCACGGGCGAGATCGAGTGGTCGAAGGTCACCCAGACCGTCCCCGAGGACTACGCCCCCGCCGCCGCCAAGGCCGGCCGGGAGGCCCCCCGGGACCCCGCCGAGATCGGCCTGATCTACGGGACGTACGAGCAGCTCAAGCGCGACCGAGGCGTGATCGACTTCGAGGACGTCCTGCTGCTCACCGTGGGCGTCCTCCAGGACCGGCACGACATCGCGGAGACCGTGCGCCGTCAGTACCAGCACTTCGTGGTCGACGAGTACCAGGACGTCAGCCCGCTCCAGCAGCGGCTCCTGGATCTGTGGCTGGGCGACCGCGACAATCTCTGCGTGGTCGGCGACGCCAGCCAGACCATCTACTCCTTCACCGGTGCCACGCCCGACCACCTGCTGAACTTCCGCACCCGCCACCCGGGCGCGACCGTCGTCAAGCTCGTCCGGGACTACCGCTCCACCCCCCAGGTGGTGCACCTCGCCAACGGCCTCCTCTCGCAGGCCCGCGGCCGGGCCGCGGAGCACCGGCTGGAGCTGGTCTCGCAGCGCCCGGCGGGCCCCGAGCCCCGCTATACGGAGTTCGCGGACGAGCCCGCCGAGGCCGAGGGAACCGCCCGCCGGATCCGCGAGCTCATCGACTCCGGGGTGCCGGCCAGCGAGATCGCGATCCTCTACCGCATCAACGCCCAGTCCGAGGTCTATGAGCAGGCCTTGGCCGACGCCGGGGTGCCCTATCAGCTGCGCGGTGCCGAGCGGTTCTTCGAGCGCCCGGAGGTCCGTGAGGCCGCCCTGCTGCTGCGCGGCGCCGCCCGCGCCGGAGGGCACTCGGACCCCCAGCTCGCCGACGCCGACGACGTGCCCTCCCAGGTGCGGGCCGTGCTCGGCACCCGTGGCTGGACCGCAGAGCCCCCCGCGGGCTCGGGGGCGGTCCGGGACCGCTGGGAGTCGCTGGCGGCCCTGGTGCGGCTCGCTGAGGACTTCGTGCGGGCCAGACCGGCGGCCACCCTATCCGACCTCGTCGCCGAACTCGACGAGCGGGCGGCCGCCCAGCACGCGCCGACTGTCGAGGGTGTGACTCTCGCCTCACTCCACGCGGCCAAGGGCCTGGAATGGGACGCAGTCTTCCTCGTCGGGCTCGCCGAGGGCATGATGCCGATCACATACGCCAAGACCGACGAGCAGGTCGAGGAAGAGCGCCGCCTCCTCTATGTGGGGGTCACCCGGGCCCGCCGTGACCTCTCCCTGTCGTGGGCGCTGTCCCGCACTCCGGGCGGCCGGGCGACCCGCCGCCCCACCCGCTTCCTGACCGGGCTGCGGCCCGGCTCCGTCGCCCGCCCCGGCGGGGGAGGAGCCGCCGCCTTCACCGGTGGCGGCGCGGGCGTCGAGCGCGGCGGGCAGCGCAGGCGTCGGGGGCCCGCGCGGTGCAGGGTCTGCGGGAAGACCCTGACGGACGCGGGCGAGATCAAGCTGATGCGCTGCGAGGACTGCCCCGTCGAGCTGGACGAGGCGCTGTACGAGCGGCTGCGCGACTGGCGGGCCGGGCAGGCGGGCCTGCTGGGCCAGCCCGCCTACTGCGTCTTCACCGACAAGACACTGCTGGCGATCGCCGAAGCCGCGCCGGGAACCGCGGCGGAGCTCGCGGGCATCTCAGGGGTAGGAAGACGGAAGCTCGAGAGGTTCGGTGCCGACGTCCTGGCCCTGTGCGCGGGCGGGGAGACGGCCTCGTCAGACGCCTCGGAAGAAACTCCGGAAAAATAGTTTGCGCACGCGGAGGGCATACCCATAGCCTTCCGAACACGGAGACAGCGGCTCTTTCGAGTTCCGGCGGATCCGTGCTGTACTGAACCGTCCGGACTGGTTTCGACCAGTCCCCTTAGACGCCGAGAGGAGGCGGAGACCAATGATCAGCTTCAAGACCAGCAGCAAAATGACCGATCGCCCGGTCGTCGCCACCCGTTCCCTCGGCATCACTGTCGGCTCCCTCCCCCTGTTCCAGGGCACCGGTCTGCCTACCGCAGGCTTTGCCCCGGTCAATGAGCGACCGACCAAGGCGTCCGCGGTAAGGGCAGCAGCGGCACAGGCCCAGGCCTATGCCATTGAAGCGACGACCAACGGCGCCGGATCCCTGAACGCGCAGCAGCAGCACCTCACGATGTGGGCCTTCCGTGGGCTCGAACCCTGGAGAGATCCAGCCTGATCGGCACGATCAGGTCGGCACCTTCCAGGGCCGCGGAACCCACACCGGGATCCGCGGCCCTTTTGTTTGCCCCCTCGCCCGTGCGGGGGGAACCAGCCCGGCCACAAGCCGGAAGACAAGACGAGGAAAAAACACCGTGCAACTCAAGGCACACACCCCGTCAGTAGCGACCGACCTGATCCCCCCGCCTGTCCCCACGGAGGACTCCTTGACCCCCCTCACCGCCCTCGCCGACCTCGACGACGCCATCGAGAACCTGGGCACGCCCGTCCCCTGCCGCAGCTACGACCCCGAGGTCTTCTTCGCCGAGACCCCGGCCGACGTGGAGTACGCCAAGTCGCTCTGCCAGACCTGCCCGCTCCGCGAGGCCTGCCTGGCCGGTGCTCTGGACCGGCGTGAGCCGTGGGGCGTCTGGGGTGGCGAGCTCTTCGTCCAGGGCGTCGTGGTGGCCCGCAAGCGGCCCCGTGGCCGTCCGCGCAAGAACCCGGTCGCCGCATGAACGTCTTCGGCACCATCGACCGCCCCACCACGCACGACCCCAAGAAGCAGGATCCGATCATGCACCGCCCCTCCGCCGAGCCGTTCGGCTCCGAAGCCCCCACCCGTGACACCTCCGGCGCGACCGCCTCGCGCCAGAACAGGAACCTCGAAATGCAACTCATCCCAGAAGCCCTGGCCCGTGCCCATATGCACGAACGCCTCCGGGTCGCCGAGTCCGAACGCAGGGCCGCCCGGCTGGTCAGCGCCCGCCGGATGCAGCGCCGCGCCGAGCGCGCCTCGCTGCGCGCCCGCCGCGCGCTGGCCATGGCCGTCATGCACTGAGCGGGCCCGGCCCCGGCCCAGGGCTCACCCGGAGCTCATCCCGAACCCTGCGGGGCCGGTCCGAACGGACCGGCCCCGCAGGGCGTTGGGTGCGTTGTGCCCTCGCGGCGCGTCGACGGGGATATCGTCTGGGAGTGGACCAGAAGACGCATGAATCAGTGCAGTTGGACCCTGAGGCCACCGAGAACGCCACGCCCGTGACGTGCGCTCGCTGTGGCACCGCCGCCGACGGTACGCCGCCGACCTGGACCTGCTCCGTCGAGAACGGCAGCCGCCGCTACTTCTGCGACGACTGCGCCCGCGCCAACCTCAGAGCGATCGAGAGCCGACTCGACTCGACTTGGTGGTGAGGGCCCTCCTCCGGCCTGTCAGGCGGGTGTCTCCTGACTCTCGTCGGCCGCCGCGAAGCCGGGCACCCACGCCTCCATCTCGTCTCTCAGCCGCACGGTCGCACCCAGCTGGCACAGCACCCCGATGGTGCTGGTCGTCACGCGGTGTATGAGCAGATACGCCGGCGGCAGATTGAGCTGCCGCCCCAGCTGATAGGCGGGCGAGCGCGGATCGGCGATCCGCGTCGCCTGCGCGCGCATCCAGCCCCGGGTGAAGGTGAACTCCGGCACCTGCGCGGGCTCGATGATCGGCAGCAGATAGTCCATGACCGCCCCGGGATCCAGCTCGATCTCCGGCTTGACGAACCCCTCGTCCCGCAGCAGCTCGTGGACCGCCTCCGCCTCGCCGTCCAGCGTCAGCCGCAGAGCCGTGCCGATCGTCGGCGGCAGCCCCTGCGGCAGCCGGTCCACCGTGCCGAAGTCCAGCACCCCCAGCCGCCATTTCTCCGGCGGCCCGTCGGGGGCGTCCCCGGTCAGCAGCCGGAAGTTGCCCGGATGCGGATCGGCGTGCAGCAGCCCGGTGCGCGCCGCGCCCGAGAAGAGGAAGCGCGCCAGCAGCTGACCGGCCCGGTCCCGCTGCTCCTGGGTGCCCTCCGCTATCACCTCGGACAGCGGCACCCCCTCCATCCACTCGGTGACCAGCACCTGATCGCTCTGGTGCACCACCTGCGGAACGGTCACATCCGGATCGCTCGCGAACTCCCGGGCGTGCTCTTCCTGCGCACGCGCCTCCAGCTCGTAGTCCAGCTCCTCCGCCACCCGGTCGCGGAGCTCGGCGATGAGCGGCTTGAGGTCCATCCCGGGGATCAGCGGGCCCAGCAGCCGGGCGAAGCGCCCCAATTGGGTGAGGTCGGAGAGCAGCGCCTGGCCCGCGCCCGGATACTGCAGCTTCACGGCGACCTCGCGCCCGTCGTGCCAGACCGCCCGGTGCACCTGCCCGATCGACGCGGCCGCCGCGGGCTGGTCCTCGAACTCCTCGAACAGATCCCGCCAGTCCGGCCCGAGCCGCTCCGCCAGCGCCGCGTGCACCGACTTCGTCGGCATCGGAGGGGCCGCCTCCTGAAGCTTGGTCAGCGCCGCCCGGTAGGGGCCCGCGACCTGCTCGGGAAGCGCCGACTCGAAGACGGACAACGCCTGACCCAGCTTCATCGCACCCCCTTTGAGCTGCCCCAGGGTGGCGAACAACTGCTCGGCCGTGCGCTGCTGCAACTCCGTGGCGATCAGCTCCGCGGGCCGGCCGCCGATGCGTTTGCCGAGCCCGAGCGCCGTGCGCCCCGCGAACCCCAATGGCAGCGCCGCCAACTTGGCGGTACGGGTGACCGCCTTGCGGGGTAGATCAGACATGCGCCCCTCCAACTAGCCGAACAGCCACGCCGCGGACGGCGGTTACCTGCTCATTGTCCCGTGCGGCACCCCGCGGCCGAGGCATATCCGGGATCCGAAGATCCCGCCGCGCCGCACGGGCACCGCGGATGCGGCTCGACGGGCCGCGGGGACCAGGCCGGGCCCGGCAGGGCCAGCTCCAGCCGCACCCCCGCGCTCGCCGGGGATCCACCGTCGAGAAAGGCCAGCGCCCGCCCCACGGTCAGCCCCGCCACCACCGTGGCCAGTGCCATGTCGCACGACGGTACCCCCGAGGCACGGCCGGACCGCCACTGGGCGAGCATTCGGGGCCAGGCCGGATCCCGCTCGGACCGCCCGAGCTCCACACAGCCCGCGCACGCCGACCCGCCGGGCAGCACCAATGGCCCCACCACTCCGGTGGCTTCCAGGACGCCCGCGTACATATGGGGAGTTCCGGACAGGACGAGCTCCTCCGCGGCCGCCGGGTCAGGGGCGTAGGCGGCGAGCCCGTCGCGCGGGGCGAACACCACCAGGGCCAGCGGGGGCCCGGCACCGGCACCTCCCCGCGCCCGTGGCCGGGGCACGGGCGCGACCTGCCGGACCACCCGTCCGGCGGCACCGTCGCGGCGCTCGCCGATCCGCTCGGGCCCCACACCGCCCGGTCCCACGTCCCACGGCTCCACACAGCCGCCGTCCTGGACATCGACCTGGCCCACCCCCGACGCCGACAACAGCGCCGCCACGGCCGACCCCACCCGCCCGGCGCCGCGCACCTGCACCCGCAGGGTCCGGCGGGCGGCCATGATCCCCATCGCCGCCCCCGCCCCGGCGTGGAGCACCGACAAGGAGGCGAGGTCGGGGCGCAGCCGCTCCAGCGCCGGCCCCTGGTCGCGCAGCGCGGCGGCCCCCTCGCCCCCGGCCCGCGGATCGTCGAGCAGCCCGGCCCGCGTCAGCCTCTCGACCAGGGCGTCGGCCCGGCCCTCGGGCAGGCCGACGGCCCTGGCCTCCTCCCTGAGCAACGGCATGCCGCGCGTGCCGTCCAGGAGAGGCAGGAAGCTGCTCGTCGCCGTGTCCACCGGCCCGACCGCCACGGCGTGCGCGGGAGCCACGCCGAACTGCACCGTGTCCCGATTGCGCCAGCTCCGCCGCAGTGCGGGCTTGAGCATCGGGTGCGCGGAGTCCGGCTGGGCGGGCCCCGGTGGCGCGAAGGCTCTTGGCGCGGGGCCCGCGGACGGGGAGCCGGACCGCCCTGGGGCCGTCGGCCCTCGCCCCGCGCGATCCGGATTCGCCCGCGCCGAGCCCGTACTGCCGGCCCCCGCGGTCGCCCCCGCGGCGCCACCTCGTGCGCCGGCTCCGCGCACGGCTCCGCCCCGCGTCGATTCCGTGCACGTCGTTGCGTTGGTCTGCATGGCCTTCTCCCTCCGTCGGCCTCCAGAATGGGCCGACGGGCGGTGGGCCGTGCGAAGTTATCCACAAGCGCGGGGTGATAGTCGTACAAGCCGTGCACTCTCCGGTGTCTTTCCCCCGACAAGGAGCGATGGGCGGGACTTCACGCGCCGCCAGCGGGTAACGTCGGGGCGTGCCCGTCGATCCTCTGCACAGTGCCGCAAGACCACCGCGCATCATTCCGAGCCCGCTCACCGGCGGACCGGAGACCAGTGCGGTCGAGGTCAGACGGAGCGCGCGCCGCCGGAGAACGGTCTCCGCGTACCGCGAGGGCGACCGCACCGTGGTGCTGATCCCCGCCCGGATGTCGGAGGCGGAGGAGCAGCGCTGGGTGACGGTGATGCTCGACAAGCTCGCGGCCCAGGAGAGCAAGCGGGTGCTCGGCGACGCCGAGCTCGCCGACCGGGCGGGGCGGCTCTCGGCGCAGTATCTCGGTGGCCGGGCCCGCCCGGAGACGGTCCGCTGGGTGACGAACCAGAACACCCGCTGGGGTTCCTGCACCCCGGCCGAGGGCAGCATTCGCCTCTCGCACCGTTTGCAGGGCATGCCGGAGTACGTCGTGGATTATGTGCTGCTCCATGAGTTGGCACATCTGCTCGTCCCCGGTCACGGGCCCGGATTCTGGCGGCTCCTGGAGGCATATCCGCGGACCGAGCGCGCCCGTGGATACCTCGAAGGTGTGGTCTCCGCCGACCGGCTTCCCCATCTTCCCGCGGCACGCAGCGAATAGCGCCGACGGCGTTCCGGCTCTGTGCGCGAACGGCCCGGAGGCGTAAGGGGCGGGCTGAGCCGTTAGCCTGACGCGACGCATTCATCACACGTTCGGATGGGGGACGGTCGTTACGCATGGCCAGGGAATTCCAGCGCGGCCACAAGGCCAAGATCAGTGACCTGACGGCGGGGACCGATCTGTACGTGGGGGTGCAGATCGCCGGTCCCGGTCTGACCTTCGACATCAGCTGCTTCGGCCTCGACGCCGAGGAGCGGCTGTCCGACGACCGGTACTTCGTCTTCTTCAACCAGCCGGCGTCGCCCGAGGGCGCCATTCAGCAACTCGGCGCACAGGCCGGTGACACGGAATCCTTCCGCGTCACCCTCGACCGGATTCCCCCGCAGGTGCGGAAGCTGAGCTTCACGGCCAGCATCGACGGCGCCGGTCAGATGTCCCAGATCGGCCCCGGCTATCTCCGTGTCGTCGCGGGCGGCGAGGAAGTCGCGCGCTACTCCTTCACCGGTGCGGAATTCAGCACCGAACGCGCGGTCATGCTCGGCGACTTCTATATGAAGGACTTCTGGCGGTTCGCCACCGTGGGCCAGGGCTTCGACGGCGGACTGGAGGCACTCCTCAGGAACTTCGGCGGTGAGGTGCTGGAGGAGGAGCCCGAGCCCGCCTCGGCGCCGCCCCAGGCGGCCGCCCCCGCCTTCGCGCCCCCGGCGCAGGCCACCGCGCCCCCTGCCTTCGCCCCTCCGGCCCAGCAGACACCGGCCCAACAGCCGCCGCCCCCCGCCCCGAGCATGCCGCAGGCGTCCTTCCAGACCCCGCCACCGGCACCCGCACCGGCGCCCTCGTACCAGCAGCAGACCCCGCCGCCCCACCAGGGCTTCCCGCCGCCGCAGGGCAGCACTCCGCCGCCCACGCCCCAGCAGATGCACGCGGCGCCCACGCTCGCCGCGCCGATCGCCCCGCCCGGTTACTTCGCGGAGCACGGAGGCGGTCATGGAGGCGGGCACGGCGGCCAGCTCCCGCCGCCGCCCGGCCCGCCGGGCGTACCCGGCCAGCACGCTCCTCACGGCCGGCAGCCGGGCGGGTACGGCCACCCCGGCCCGCAGCAGCCCTACGGCGCGCCTCCGCAGGCGCCGCAGCAGGGCGCGCCCTACCCGGGACAGCCCGCTCCGTACGGCCAGGGGGCGCCCGGCGCCGCCGTGTCGGGCGGAGTCCAGGCGGCCTTCGAGAAGTACCGCGAAGTGCCCACCGGCCAGCGGTGGACGCTCCAGAACTCCAAGCTCATCCGCGTCGACCTCGGCGTCGACCAGCAGCCCGTGCTCGCCCGGCAGGGCAGCATGGTGCTCTACCAGGGCAAGGTCGACTTCGGCTACAAGGGCGCGGGCTTCGCCGGGCGCATCATGGGCAGCGTCACCGGCCAGGAGATGCAGCTGACGCGCTGCACGGGCCGCGGACAGGTCTTCCTCGCCGAGAACGCCTCCCACGTGCACCCCATCGAGCTCCAGGGTGACGCCATCTGCGTCTCCGCGGACTCCGTGCTCGCCTTCGACGAGTCGCTCCAGCACGAGGTCCGCCGGATCGAGGGCCATGGCATCCCCGGCGGCGCCCTGTTCACCATGCAGTTCCAGGGCCACGGCACCGTCGTCGTCAAGACGCACGGTGTCCCCGTGGTGCTGCCGGTCACCCCGACGACGTACGCCGACAGCAACGCCGTCGTCGCCTGGTCCGCCGCCGCACAGGTGATCATTTCCAGCCAGGTGCGGCTGCGCCGCAATGCCTACCCGGGCCACAGCGGAGAGACCGTGAACCTCCAATTCCGCGGCGCGCCCGGCAACTTCATCGTCGTCCAGCCCTACGAGGTCTGAGGGAGCCTGAAATGACCATGAACCAGACACCGTTCGCGGGCTACGCCCCGACCCCCGTCGCGGCACGCATGGAGAACCACGGCAGCAGCATGCTGAAGGTCTCCATGCAGTCCGGCCAGGACCTGTTCGCCCGGACCGGCTCGATGATCGCGTACGAGGGCTACGTCCAGTACGAGGCGAACCCGCCCGCCCTCCGGCAGATGGCCTCCCAGTGGCTCACCGGAGAGGGCATGCCGCTGATGAAGTGCCACGGCGACGGGCTGCTGTACCTCGCCGACTACGGCGCCAACGTCGTCTGCATCCAGCTCAACGGCGAATCCCTCTCCGTCAACGGCACCAACATCCTCGCCTTCGACGCCCACTTGCAGTGGGGCGTGGAGCGGGTGAAGGGGATGGCGAAGTTCGCGGGCCAGGGCCTGTTCAACGTGGCCGTCTCCGGCACCGGGTGGGTGGCGCTCACCTCCCGCGGCACCCCCATCGTCGTCGACTGCGGCCGCGGCGACGACGAGACCTATGTGGACCCGGACGCGCTCGTCGCCTGGTCCACCGGCCTCAAGATGAAGGGGAAGAGCAGCTTCAAGGCTTCCTCCCTGATCGGCCGGGGCAGTGGCGAGGCCTATCAACTGGGCTTCTCCGGCCAGGGGTTCGTGGTCGTACAGCCCAGCGAGGACAGCACCGACCGGCTCCGGGCGCGGGGCTGAGGGGAAGCGAAGACAGCATGCAGAGCCCGCTTTTCGGTCACACCGAAGCACAGACGCAGGAGCGTTACGCCCTGCAGAACCCGCAGCTGCTGCGGGTCTCCCTCACCGGCCACGACGACGTCCTCGCCCGGAAGGGCTCCATGGTCGCCTACCAGGGCATGGTGGAGTTCGACGGCGAGTACCAGTCCCGCGGTCAGCGCACCACCCAGGCGCACACGGGCGAGGGCCTGGACCTGATGCGCTGCTCGGGTCAGGGCACGGTCTACTTCGCCAACCTCGCGCAGTACATCCACGTGGTCGACGTGGACCACAACGGCCTCACCGTCGACAGCGCCTACGTCCTCGCGCTGGACTCCAGCCTGCACTGGGACGCCGTCGCCGTGGACAGCCAGTTCGGGATCTCCGGCACCGGCGCGTACAACCTCGTCATCAGCGGACAGGGCAAGGTCGCCCTGATGACCTCCGGTCAGCCGCTGATGCTCCAGGTCACCCCGGACAAGTACGTCAACGCCGACGCGGACGCCGTCGTCGCCTGGTCGACCTCCCTGGTCGTCCAGATGCAGGCACCCACCTCCTCGTCGGGCGTCTGGCGGCGCCGGGGCAGCACGGGCGAGGGCTGGGAGCTGAACTTCCAGGGTCACGGTTACGCGCTCGTCCAGCCCAGCGAGCTGCTCCCGCCGCAGGGCGCGGAGATCGGCCAGGGGCTGATGGCGCAGTACGGCATCGGCCAGCAGGGCGTGCACGGCCAGAACCAGGGCAACATCTGGTCCAACCGCTGAGCCCATGTGTAAGGGGCGGCCGCAGTAGCGGCCGCCCCTTACACATTCCTCAGTCCGCTACGCCAGCCGCGCCAGCGTCCGCTCCAGCAGCTGGACGACCGAGGCGTCCGCGACGCCGGCCACCTCGTCGTACGGGAACCACCGCAGCTCCAGCGACTCGTCGCTGATCGCCTCGACGGCCCCCTCGGGCACCAGCGCCGCGAACTGCACGTCCAGGTGCCAGTGGCAGGGCGCCGGGATCGGGTGCCGGTCGAGCCGCACCGGACCGCCCGGCAGCAGCGTCAGGCCCGCGATGCCCGACTCCTCCGTGGCCTCCCGCAGCGCGGCCTCCACGAGCGTGCTGTCGCCCGGCTCGCAGTGGCCGCCCATCTGGAGCCACATCCGCAGCTTCCGGTGCAGCGTGAGCAGCACGCGCCCGGCCGCCGGGTCGATCACCAGCGCGCTCGCCGTGATGTGCCCGGCGCCGCACGCCTTCCACATGCCGTCCGGGTGCCCGGCGAGGTGGTCCAGATAGAGCCCGCGCAGCTCCTGCTGGTCCTCCTGCTGGTCCTCGTATTCCTTCAGTACGAGGACGGCGTTCTCGTGCAGGCTCACTTCTTGTCGTCGCCCTCGCCGGAGTCGTCGCCCGCGCCGGGCTCCGTGCCGGAGTCCTTCTTCAGATCCGGCTTCGCGCCGCCGGCCGCCTCGCCCAGCATCTTGTCGAGCTCGGAGAAGTCCAGGTGCTCGCGGTGGACGAAGCCGTCCGGGTCGTCCAGGTCGGCGGCCGTCGGCAGCATGTCCGGGTGCTCCCAGAGGCCGTCACGGCCCTCCAGGCCGCGCGCGTCGGTCAGCGACGCCCACAGCCGGGAGGCGTCGCGCAGCCGGCGCGGACGCAGCTCCAGGCCGATCAGCGTGGCGAAGGTCTGCTCCGCCGGGCCACCGGAGGCACGCCGCCTGCGCAGGGTCTCGCGCAGCGCGCCCGCCGACGGCAGGTGCGGTTCGGCGGCCGCGTGCACGACCGCGTCCACCCAGCCCTCGACCAGCGCCAGCGCGGTCTCCAGGCGGGCCAGGGCGGCCTTCTGCTCGGGGGTGTCCTGCGGCTGGAACATGCCCTGCTGGAGGGCGTCCTGCAGTTGCTCGGGGTGCGAGGGGTCGAGCTGGCCGACCACGTCCTCCAGCTTGGAGGTGTCGACCTTGATGCCCCGGGCGTAGCCCTCGACGGCACCGAAGAGGTGCGAGCGCAGCCACGGCACGTGGGCGAAGAGACGCTGGTGCGCGGCCTCGCGCAGCGCCAGATACAGCCGCACCTCGTCCTGCGGCACACCGAGGCCCGAGCCGAAGGCCTCGATGTTCACCGGCAGCAGCGCGGCCTTGCCCGCGGGGCCGAGCGGCAGGCCGATGTCGGTGGAACCGACGACCTCGCCCGCGAGCACGCCCACGGCCTGGCCGATCTGCGTGCCGAACATGGCGCCGCCCATGGACCGCATCATGCCGAGCAGCGGGCCCGCCATGGCCTGCATCTCCTCGGGCAGCACATCGCCCATGGCCGCGCCGACGCGCTCGGCGACCGGGTCGACCAGGTCCTTCCACACCGGCAGGGTCGCCTCGACCCACTCGGCGCGGCTCCAGGCCACGGCCGTGCCCGAACCCGACGGCAGCGACGTCACGCCGTCCAGCCAGAGGTCCGCCAGGCGTACGGCCTCCTCGACCGCGGCCCGCTCGCCGGACGTGACGCTGGCGTCCTTGCCGCCGTCGGCGGTGCCCTGCGCGACGGTCTGCCGTGCGATGTCCTTGGCCATGTCCCAGTTCACCGGGCCGCCCTCGTAGGAGAGCATCTGCCCGAGCTGCTGGAAGGCCGCGCCCAGGTCGTTCGGGTTCAGGGAACCGAACATCGCGGCGAAGGGGTTGTCCCCACCGCCTGCGGGGCCGCCGAACCCGAACGGATTCGCGGGCCCCTGGCCGCCCTGGCCGTCGCCCTTCTTCTCGCCGTCGCCGCCGTTCTCCGGCTCCTCCGGCGGCAGACCGAATCCGAATGGGGTGTCACTCACGGGTTTCCTCGGCTCGTAGGGCCGCCGGCTCTCAGGACCGGCGGCGAATGCCCGACAACACCACCCAGCGTAGACACCCCCGCCCGTATCCGGGCTTGGTGCTTCGCCGACCCTGGGCCTGCGGCAGGATGGACGTCACCTGGTACGTACGTGTCATGACCCGTACGTACTGAAGACAACCGCTGGAGATGCCCGGTGAGTTCCCCAGACCGAGAAGTTCGCGCAGCGCGAAACGGTTCCGCGCGTGACAGTACGAGCCCGCATGCCCGCCGTCGGCCGGTCGTCGCGGTCACCGGCGCCGCCCGCGGCGTCGGCGCGCTGCTCACGCAGCGGCTCGCCGCCTCCGAGGAGATCAAGCAGGTCGTCGCCATCGACGAGCGCCGCGGCGATGTCTCCGAGGCGCAGTGGCACGTCCTGGACGTGCGGGACCCGGTGATCGCCGAGAAGCTGCGCGGCGCCGATGTCGTGGTGCACCTCGCGCTCGACCTCGACCTGGAGGGCGACCCGGCGGCCCGCACCGCCTACAACGTGCGGGGCACCCAGACCGTGCTGACGGCCGCCGCGGCCGCCGGGGTGCACCGCGTGGTGCTGTGCACCTCCGCGATGGTCTACGGCGCGCTGCCGGACAACGACGTGCCGCTCGCCGAGGACGCGGAGCTGCGGGCGACCGCGGAGGCCACGGGTGTGGGCGACCTGCTGGAGATAGAGCGGCTCGCCCGGCGGGCGCCTCGCGCGCACCCCGGGCTGAACGTCACGGTGCTGCGTCCCGCCGTCCTCGTCGGCGGCACCGACACGGCCCTGACGCGTTACTTCGAATCACCCCGCCTCCTGGTCGTCGCAGGGTCCCGGCCGACGTGGCAGTTCTGCCACGTGGAGGACCTCGTGAGCGCACTGGAGTTCGCCGCCCTGGAGAAGGCCGAAGGCGAGCTGGCGGTGGGCTGCGACGGCTGGCTGGAGCAGGAGGAGGTCGAGGAGCTCACCGGCATCCGGCGCATGGAGCTGCCCTCGGCCGTCGCGCTCGGCGCGGCCTCCCGGCTGCACCGCCTGGGGCTGACGCCCTCGCCCGCCGGCGACCTGGAATACACGATGCACCCGTGGGTCGTCAGCGGCAGCAGGCTGCACGACGCGGGCTGGCGGCCCCGCTGGACCAACGAAGAGGTCCTCGCGGAGCTGCTGGAGGAGGTCGCCGGGCGCCACACGGTCGCGGGCCGCAGGCTCGGCCGCAAGGACGCCACCGCCGCGGGCGCCGCGGGGGCGACCGTGGCACTGCTGGGCACCGCCGCCCTGGTCCGCCGCGCCCGCAAGGCGCGCCGCAGGCTGTAGCGCCGCGTGCGGGCCGTACGGGCTCCCGCGAGGGAACGAACCCACGTACGGCTGGAGAAGCCTCCAGAGGAGCGCACAGGCGGTCTGTCGAACGCCCATGCCGGGCCACCCGCCCGGGTGCGGCACGATGGGCCGTATGGCACCGATCTACGAGCACCCCGGCGAGCTCGCCGCCGCCGACCCGATCCGCCTGCTGGCGATTCGCGACACCCCTCTGTCCGTGGACGAGGTCTTCGCCGCGGCCGGTGACGACGCCGCGGGCGGCACCGCGCTGTTCGTGGGCACGGTGCGTGACCACGACGGCGGTACGGACGTCACCGGACTCGGCTATTCCGCGCACCCGTCCGCCGAGGCGGAGCTGCGCCGGATCGCCGGGAAGGTCGTCGCGGACTTCCCGGTGCGGGCCCTCGCCGCGGTGCACCGGGTCGGCGAACTGTCCGTCGGTGATCTGGCCGTCGTGGTGGCGGTGTCGTGCCCGCACCGGGCGGAGGCGTTCGACGCGTGCCGCCGGCTGATCGACGACCTCAAGCGCGAGGTGCCCATCTGGAAGCACCAGACGTTCGCGGACGGGACAGAGGAGTGGGTGGGCGCGTAGCGCCGTCGAGCAGGAGGGCTGGGGGCACCCCCGGACGAAGCCTGGGGGAGCCGGCTGGGGGAGGGCCGGCGCGTAGCGCCTGCCGTGGACGGCGCAGATTCCCCTCCTGTCACTTGCGTCAACCCCTCACGGACCGCCCCCGGTTGCGTAACCGCCCCCCTGACGTGAGCGTTGAGGGAACGGACGATTAATCTGCTCATCAGTCAGTCATGGTGGTGCATGGGGCCGGGAGGGTGGCATGGCAGCGCTCGTGTGGTTGCTGATTCCCGTCGCCGCGGTCATCGTCGCCGTCATGTGGGGAAGCTGGGCAGCTTGGGCGGCCCGCAACCGCAAATCCGGCGATGTCGCGGAGCTCGCGGGCTATGCGCGCTTCCGGGAGGCGATGGAGCGCTCGGACACGGGCAGCGGAGTCTCCTAGCGCCGTCCAAAACCGCGCTCGGAAACCCCTGGGCGCCCCCGCGCACGGGATGCGCCCCGCACTGCTTCCCCGTACGGACCGCCCCGAAGGTGGACTGTCGGACCCGTCCCGTACTGTCGTTCCATGCCCCGCCGCACTGCGACGATGCTCGCTTCCCTTCTGACGCTCATCGCGCTGCTCTGCGTGGGTGTGCTGATCCCCGTGCCGTACGCGGAGATGTCCCCGGGGCCGACGGTCAACACGCTCGGTGAGCACGACGGCGAGCCGGTGCTCCAGATCTCCGGGCGCAAGACCTATCCGACGACCGGCAACCTCAACATGACGACGGTCCGGGTGACCGGCTCCCAGTACCGGATGAATCTGGTCGAGGCGATCACCGGCTGGCTCGGGCACGACAATCTGGTGGTCCCGCACAGCACGCTCTACCCGGACGACAAGAGCCCCGACGAGCTCAACCAGGAGACGGCCGAGGAGTTCAGCCAGTCCCAGGAGAGCGCCAAGGTCGCGGCCCTCAAGCAGCTGGACATCCCGATCGGCACCCGCGTCGTCGTGTCGTCCGTCGTCAAGGACAGCCCCGCGGAGGGCAAACTGCACGCCGGTGACGTGATCAAGTCCGTCGACGGTACGGAGATCAAGCAGCCCGGTGACGTGGCCAAGCTGGTCACCAAGCACCAGCCCGGCGAGAAGGTCGCCTTCCTGATCGTCCCGGCCAAGGAGGCGGCCGCGGCGGAGAAGGAGAAGCGGCAGCCCAAGGGGGAGGACACCGTCACCCTCACCACGGCCAGGGCCCCCGACGACAAGCGCGCCGTGGTGGGCATCCAGGCCGCGACCGACCACACCTTCCCGTTCTCGGTCAACATCAAGCTGGCGGACGTCGGCGGGCCGAGTGCCGGGCTGATGTTCGCCCTCGGGATAGTCGACAAGCTCACCCCGGACGACCTGACCGGCGGGAAGTTCGTCGCCGGTACGGGCACGATCGACGACAACGGCAAGGTCGGGCCGATCGGCGGCGTGGAGATGAAGACGGTGGGCGCGCGCTCCAAGGGCGCCCGGTATTTCCTGACGCCGAAGGACAACTGCGCGGCCGCCGCGAAGGACAAGCCCTCGGGTCTCACCCTGGTCAAGGTCGACACGATCGGGGACGCCCTCGGCGCGCTGCAGAAGATCCGCAAGGGTGACACGGCCGGCC
Source organism: Streptomyces sp. NPDC051173 (assembly GCF_040689515.1). Lineage (NCBI taxonomy): Bacteria > Bacillati > Actinomycetota > Actinomycetes > Kitasatosporales > Streptomycetaceae > Streptomyces > Streptomyces sp. NPDC051173. Next base: position 57,217 of record NZ_JBFBBD010000004.1, on the reverse strand, counting down.
TGACGCAGTGCACGGTGAGCAAGTAGCGGACGCTGCCTCGCCCCCCGGGCGGGCCCGATGACCGGGCCCGCCCGGCGGCGCGGGAGCCGTGAGGGCGTGAGGGTCAGTCCTCGAAGGTGGCCGCCAGGGCCTCCGCGAGACCCGGGACCAGGTCGGCACCGGTGAGGACCTCCGTGGGGGTGTCCTTCTCGCGCAGCCGCACGGCGGACTCGCGGGCGCCGTCGCGCAGCACCGCGACCGTCATCCGGACCTCCTGGCGGTCCGGGTGCGCGGCGACCCACTTGGCGAGCTGCTTCTCGTTCAGCCCGTTGGGCACGGTGCCCTCGGCCGACGGCGGGAGCATCAGGCGCTCCACGGTCAGGGCGCAGCCGGTCACCGCGTCGGGCCAGGCGATGGTGCCGAGGAACTTGTCCAGGGCCGTGCCGGCCGGCACCTCGTCCTGCTCGATCGGGGTGAGCGAGGACGTGGCGTTCTCGTCGAGACCGAGCTGGGAGGCCAGACCGGGCTCCTGGGAGCGCAGCTTGGCGGTGTCGACCAGGGCGAAGAGCCGGGCGGGCTGGTCCCAGCCCAGGGTGGAGGCGTACTCGTCGATCTCGAGCACGGCACGGGTGAGCGGGCTGGCCGCCATCGGGGTATTGGGCAGCGCGGGCCCGGAGGAGTCGGCGGGGTCGGGAATGCTGGAAGTGCTGGACATGCTCAATATCGTGCCCTGAGAGTGACCAAAAATGGGAACTGAGTAAAGCCTCGGTAAGTTGCCACACTGGGCCCTAGGATCGCTGGGCCCTGATCGACAAGCTCCACTCACAGCGAACTTCGAGGTGCGCACCTTGGCTTTCCAGATGCCGGACCGCGGCGGAGGCCCGACAGGGCCACGTATCAGAGTCGGCCGCCCGTCCCGGCGGATCCGGACCCTGCTGATGACCTTGGGCGTACTGGCCGCGCTGGTCATGCTCTTCGTGATGTTCGCCGGGTTCTGGACGGACTGGCTCTGGTACCGCTCGGTGCGGTACTCCTCCGTCTTCACCACCACCCTCGGCACCAAGGTCGGCCTCTTCGCCGTCTTCGGGGTGCTGATGACGCTCGCGGTGGGGATCAACATCTGGCTGGCGCACCGGCTGCGGCCGCCGCTGAGCGCGATGTCGATGGAGCAGCAGAACCTCGACCGCTACCGGATGAGCATCGCGCCGTACAAGAAGTGGGCGCTGCTGGCGGTCTCCACCCTCGTGGGGCTCGTGGCGGGCGCGTCCGCGGCCGGGCAGTGGCGCACGTGGCTGCTGTGGATCAACGGTGTGCCGTTCGGGCAGAAGGACCCGCAGTTCCACAAGGACATCTCCTTCTACACCTTCGACCTGCCGTGGTACCGCTTTCTGCTCAGCTTCGGCTTCGCGGCCGTCGTGCTCTCGCTGATCGCCTCCGCCCTGGTGCACTACCTCTACGGCGGGCTGCGGCTCACCAGCCCCGGCGGCCGGGCCACCGCGGCGGCCACCGGGCACCTTTCCGTGCTGCTCGGCCTTTTCGTGGGTCTGAAGGCCATCGCCTACTGGCTGGACCGCTACGGCCTGGCGGTGAAGTCCAGCGGGCTGAAGTCGACCGACGGCTGGACCGGCCTGCGTTATGTCGACGCCAATGCCTATCTGCCGGCCAAGACGATCCTCTTCATCATCGCGCTGATCTGCGCCGTGCTGTTCTTCGCGACGCTGTGGCGCCGCACCTGGCAGCTGCCGGTCATCGGATTCGGTCTGATGGTGCTCTCGGCGGTGCTGATCGGCGGGCTCTATCCGGCGATCGTCCAGAAGTTCCAGGTCCAGCCCAATGAGCAGGCCAAGGAAGCGCCGTACATCAAGAAGAACATCACGGCGACCCGCGAGGCATACGGGATCGACGGCACCGATGTGAAGGACTACGCGGGCAAGGGCAACCCGAAGGACAAGGACAAGCTGCGCGCGGACGTGAACGACACGGCCAGCCTGCGGCTCCTGGACCCGAATATCGTCTCGCCCACGTTCCAGCAGCAACAGCAGGTGCGTGGTTATTACCAGTTCCCGTCCACGCTCGACGTCGACCGCTACAAGAAGGACGGCAAGGAGCAGGACACGGTCATCGGTCTGCGCGAGCTGAACATCAAGGGGATTCCCGAGCGCAACTGGATCAACGACCACTTCAAGTACACCCACGGCTACGGCGCCATCACCGCGAACGGCACCTCCATCACGGGTGAGGGCGAGCCGGACTTCACGGAGAAGAACCTGCCCACCGAGGGCATGCTCGGGAAGTACGAGCAGCGGATCTACTACGGCGAGAAGACCACCCAGTATTCGATCGTGGGCGGCCCCCAGGCCGAGCTGGACTACTCCAGCGACCAGGGCGAGAAGGGTTACACCTATAAGGGCAAGAGCGGTGTGAACCTCTCGAACCCCGTCAACCGCGCCGCCTACGCCGTGGCCTTCGGCGAGCCGAAGATGCTCTACTCGGGCGCCATCGGCAAGGATTCGCGGATTCTCTACAACCGCACGCCCAAGGAGCGCGTCGAGGCGGTCGCCCCGTGGCTGACCATCGACGGCGACGCCTATCCGGCGGTCGTGGACGGCCGGATCCAGTGGATCGTGGACGCGTACACCACGACCAACGGCTATCCGTACGCCTCGCGCACCACGCTCGGTGACACCACAGCGGACTCGCTGACCACCGGACAGCGGTCGGTGGTGGCCCAGCAGAACCAGGTCAACTACATCCGCAATTCCGTCAAGGCGACCGTCGACGCCTACGACGGCAAGGTCAGCCTGTACCAGTGGGACACCAAGGACCCGGTGCTGAAGACCTGGATGAAGTCGTTCCCGGGCACGGTGAAGCCCAAGAGCGAGATCGGTTCGGCGCTGATGGACCACCTGCGTTATCCGCAGGACCTCTTCAAGGTGCAGCGCGAGCTGCTGACCCGCTATCACGTGACCGACCCGGGCACGTTCTACACGGGCAGCGAGCGCTGGCAGGTGCCGGACGACCCGACCACCAAGGAAGGCAACGCGGTCCCGCCGTACTACCTCAGCATGAAGATGCCGGACCAGCAGAAGCAGACCTTCTCGCTGACGACGACCTTCACGCCGAAGAGCCGGCCGAACCTCGGCGCCTTCATGGCCGTCGACGCCGACGCGAAGAGCCCGGACTACGGGGCCATCAGAGTGCTGAAGCTGCCGTCCGAGACCACGGTCTGGGGTCCGCAGCAGGCGCAGAGCAAATTCAACAGCGACGCGGCAGTCGCCAATGCCATCAACATCTGGAAGAAGGGCGATTCCGAGGTCGAGTACGGCAATCTGCTGACCGTCCCTCTGGACGGCGGGCTGCTGTACGTCGAGCCGGTCTATCTGCGCGGCGCTGGCACGAATTACCCGCTCCTCAAGAAGGTGCTGGTGAACTACGGCGAGAAGATCGCCTTCAAGGACACCCTCGACGAGGCCCTCGACGAGGTCTTCGGCGGGAAGGCGCCGGACAACGGCACCAAGCAGCCGCCGGGGCAGCCTTCCGGCCAGCCGCCCGCCAACCAGACGGTCAAGCAGGCTGTGAAGGACGCCCAGGACGCCTACGACGCCGGCCAGAAGGCGCTCGGGGACAAGGACTGGGGCGCGTACGGCAAGGCCCAGAAGGACCTGAAGGACGCCCTCGACCGGATCGCCAAGGCGGAGGCCGGGGGCTCCGACAAGAACGGCAAGCCGGGCAGCTGACACCCATGTGGAAGATCCACCCCGCGCCGTCGTGGTACGGTTGTCACACAACGGCGCGGGGTGGAGCAGCTCGGTAGCTCGCTGGGCTCATAACCCAGAGGTCGCAGGTTCAAATCCTGTCCCCGCTACTCAAAGACAAGGCCCGGAGTCCTCGGACTCCGGGCCTTGTCGTGTGCCCGGACCCGAGCGGTCAGTAGTACCGCGAGGTGTCCGGGAGGGCGCGGTGTGTGCGGGTTGTGTGCGGGGCTTCTGTGGAGAGTTTGGAGCCCCGTCGTGTCGGGAAGTCGGGAAGTCGACAAAACGCTGAAGTGACCTCACTGGCTGCGGCATACCAGGTGTACGCGGGTTGCGGGTGGTGCGACGATGGGGCTTATGGGGGACAGGACGAGGCTGTGGGAGACACGTCGGCTTGTAGAGGCTCCCGGTGACGGGAGCGAGCAGGACCTGACGGCGTACGGGCCGCAGGCGGCGACCGCCGAGGCCGGCGACCCCGCCGACCTCGAGTTGGAGACCGCGCGCCGCAGGGCCGCGGAGGCCGGCGACCCGGCCGCCCTGAGCATGCTCGGCGCGCTCCTGCTGCGCCGTGGCGACCTGGACGGCGCCGAGCGCCACCTGCGGGCCGCCACCGCCGACGGGGACCGCTCCGCCGCCAACAACCTCGGCGTGCTGCTGCACCAGCGCGGCTACGGCGACGAGGCCGCCGGCTGGTGGCGGATCGCCGCCGTCGCCGGCTCCGCCGCCGCCGCGCACGCGCTCGGCCGCTACCACCGGGAGCGCGGCGACGAGCCCGCCGCCGAGTACTGGCTGCGCCAATCGGCTGAATCCGGGCACGCACTCGGGGCCTATGCCCTGGCCGACCTGCTGGAGCACCGCAGCGACGTCGGCGCCGAGCGCTGGTTCCGGGCCGCCGCCGAGCGCGGCCACCGGGAGGCCGCGTACCGCCTGGCCCGCATCCTGGACGGCAGGGCGCCCCGCGCCCGCGCAGGTGGGCTCACCGGCGGCCTCGGCCCCGGCGGTGTGGAGACCTCCGTCCGAGAGCTGCGGGCCGCCGCCGCGGACAGCCGCGACGGCGGCCCCGCCCGCGAGGCCGAGCAGTGGTACCGCCAGGCCGCCGCCCGCGGCCACCGCCGCGCCGCGCTGCACCTCGGCACGCTGCTGGAGGGCCGCGGCGAGACCCAGGAGGCCGCGCGCTGGTATCTGACCTCCGCCAAGGACGGCGAGTCGCGTGCCGCGTGCGCGCTCGGCTTCCTGCTGCGCGACGCCGGTGACTGCGAGAGCGCCGCCGTCTGGTGGCGCCGCGCCGCCCAGGACGGCGACGGCAACGCCGCCAACGCCCTCGGCGCCATGCACGCCGACCGCGGCGAGTCCGGCGAGGCCGAGCGCTGGTACCGCACGGCGCTCGACCACGGCGACGTCAACGGCGCGTACAACCTCGGCCTGCTCTGCGCCGAGCAGGGCCGCACCGCGCAGGCCGAGCAGTGGTACCGCCGCGCCGCCTACGCCGGGCACCGCGAGGCGGCCAACGCGCTGGCCGTACTGCTGCTCCAGGGCGGCGACGCGGCCGGTGCCGAGCCCTGGTTCTCCAAGGCGGCCGAGGCGGGCAGTGTCGACGCCGCGTTCAACCTGGGCATCCTCTACGCCGGGCGCGACGAGGAGCGCATGGCCCTCCAGTGGTACGAGCGCGCGGCCACCGCCGGGCACACCGAAGCCGCCCTCCAGGTCGCCATCGCCCTCCTGCGCGACGGCGACGAGGAGGCCGCGGAACGCCACCTGAGGATCGCCGTGCGCGGCGGCAGCGCCGAGGCCGCCTTCCGGCTGGGCTCGCTGCTCGACCGCGACGACCACGCGCACGAGGAGTGCGAGGAGTGGTACGGCAGGGCCGCCCGGCAGGGCCACCGGCGCGCCCAGGTGCGGCTCGGCATGCTCGTCGCCGAGCGGGGCGACGTGGTCGAGGCCGCGCACTGGTACCGCGAGGCGGCCGAGGCGGGCAGCCGCAACGGCGCCTTCAACCTCGGACTGCTCCTCGCCCGCGAGGGCAGCGAACCGGAGGCGGCCCTCTGGTGGGCACGGGCGGCGGAGGCCGGGCACGGGCGTGCCGCGCTGCGGCTCGCCCTGCTGGCGGCGCGGCGCGGCGACCTGACCGAGGGGCGGCACTGGTGCGACTGCGCGGTGCGGCTGGGGCCCGCCGAGGTCGCGGAGCGGGCCGCGCGGCTGCGGGACGCGCTCCAGCAGGAGCTCACCGCCTAGGCGGCGGGCCTTTGCGCTCGACTGCGGGTGGTGTCGTCTGCGCACCACCGCTGCGCGGCGGTGTCCTCAAACGCCGGACGGGCTGGATGTGGCTGATGCGGGTGCGCAATGCCCCCGTGACACGGCTTCGACCCCAGCCCTCCGGTGAGCAGTGACGGAGCCGTTTGCTTCTGCTGGGCCGGGCGGGTTAAGGTTGGTTTACCGACGCGGGGTGGAGCAGCTCGGTAGCTCGCTGGGCTCATAACCCAGAGGTCGCAGGTTCAAATCCTGTCCCCGCTACTCAAGGACAAAGGCCCGGATCCTCAGGATCCGGGCCTTTGTCGTGCTCGCCCGGCCGCCCTCACACGGCGGCGGAGGTGCAGTTCGGGCAGATGCCGCGGTAGGTGACCTCGACCGCCGCGACCTGGAAGCCGAAGCGCTCGTCCTGCGGGAGCTCCGCGAGCAGGTCGCCCGAAGGGTGGACGTCGCGGATCGTGCCGCACCGGGAGCACACCAGGTGCTGGTGCGCGTGGTGGGCGTTCGGGTCGTAGCGCTTGGCGCGGCCGTCCGTGCTCACCTCCAGGACCTCGCCCAGGGAGACCAGCTCCCCGAGGGTGTTGTACACCGTCGCACGCGAGATCTCCGGCAGCAGGTGCGCCGCCTTGGCGTGCACTTCGTCCGCCGTGTAGTGCACGTGGTCCCCGTCGAGGACCTCGGCGACGACGCGTCGCTGCGCGGTCAGCCGCCAGCCGCGTCCCCGGAGCCGTTCCAGCAGGTCACTCATGCCATTCACCTATCAGTCAGATAGGACCAGCGTAGCAGCGGCCCTCGTCCACCCCTGGATCCGATATCGCCATGGGAAGCATCTTGACTTAGACAGAGTCCAATGTAGGATCGATCTCGGCTCAGGCCAAGGTGGCAGGACGATCAGACGGAGGCGAACGTGTCGGTTCAGGGCGAGGCCAGGACGAATGCGGGCCCGCTGACCACGGAGTCCGGAGCTCCGGTCGCGGACAACCAGAACAGCGAGACCGCGGGCATCGGCGGTCCGGTCCTGGTCCAGGACCAGCTGCTGCTGGAGAAGCTCGCGCACTTCAACCGCGAGCGGATCCCGGAGCGCATCGTGCACGCCCGCGGCGCCGGCGCGTACGGCACCTTCACGCTCACCCGCGACGTCTCGCAGTGGACGCGGGCGAAGTTCCTCTCCGAGGTCGGCAAGCAGACGGAGACGTTCCTGCGGTTCTCCACCGTCGCCGGCAACCTCGGCTCGGCCGACGCGGTGCGCGACCCCCGCGGTTTCGCGCTGAAGTTCTACACCGAAGAGGGGAACTACGACCTCGTCGGCAACAACACCCCGGTCTTCTTCATCCGGGACGCCATCAAGTTCCCCGACTTCATCCACACCCAGAAGCGCGACCCGTACACCGGCTCGCAGGAGGCGGACAACGTCTGGGACTTCTGGGGCCTGTCGCCGGAGGCCACGCACCAGGTGACCTGGCTGTTCGGCGACCGCGGCATCCCCGCGACGCTGCGCCACATGAACGGCTACGGCTCGCACACCTTCCAGTGGAACAACGAGGCCGGCGAGGTCTTCTGGGTCAAGTACCACTTCAAGACCGACCAGGGCATCAAGAACCTCACCCAGGCGGAGGCGAACGAGCTCGCCGGTGAGGATCCCGACAGCCACCAGCGCGACCTGCGCGAGGCCATCGAGCGCGGCGACTTCCCGTCCTGGACCGTGCAGGTGCAGATCATGCCCGCGGCCGACGCGGCCACATACCGCTTCAACCCCTTCGACCTCACCAAGGTGTGGCCGCACGAGGACTACCCGCCGATCGAGATCGGCAAGCTGGAGCTCAACCGCAACCCGGAGAACATCTTCGCCGAGGTCGAGCAGTCCATCTTCTCCCCGGCGCACTTCGTCCCGGGCATCGGCCCGTCGCCCGACAAGATGCTCCAGGGCCGCCTCTTCGCCTACGGCGACGCCCACCGCTACCGCGTCGGCATCAACGCCGACCACCTGCCGGTGAACCGCCCGCACGCCACCGAGGCGCGTACGTACGGCCGCGACGGCTACGCGTACGACGGCCGCCACGGCCGCGCCAAGAACTACGAGCCCAACAGCTTCGGCGGCCCGGCGCAGACCGGCCGTCCGCTGTGGCAGCCGCTGCCCGTCACCGGCGCCACGGGCAACATCGAGACCCCCTCGCACGCCGAGGACAACGACTTCGTCCAGGCGGGCGACCTCTACCGGCTGATGTCGGAGGGGGAGAAGGGCCGTCTCGTCGACAACCTCGCGGGCTTCATCGCCAAGGTGTCGCGCGAGGACATCGCCGAGCGGGCGATCAACAACTTCCGCCAGGCGGACCCCGACTTCGGCAAGCGGCTGGAAGCCGCGGTCCAGGCCCTGCGCGGCTGACCCCGTCGGCCGGCTGATCCGCCGTCATGGCGGTGCACCGGCCGGGGTCGTCCCACCAGTGGCTTGCCGAAAGAACCGGAGAGGCCGGACGCCAAAGGGCTCCGGCCTCTCCGGCTGCCCGCCCGCGGGGCCCTGGCGGGCCGTCAGTGCGCCAGGGCGCCCGCCCGGGCCCGTGCGGGCACCCAGCAGCGGATGATGTCGCGCACCGACACCACGCCGACCGGACCCTGGCCGTCGAGGACGATCAGATGCCGGAAGCCGCCGCGCGCCATGGCGGCGGCGGCCTCGTCCAGCGTCCACTCGGGGGCCGCGAAGACGACGTCCGTGGTGGTGTGGGCGTGGGCGGTCTCCCGGTCCGGGTCCTGGCCGGCGCCGACGGAGTTGAGGATGTCGCGCTCGGTGAGGATGCCGAGCCCGCAGGTGTCGGGGTCGAGCACGACGGCCGCGCCGATCCTGCGCGCGGACATCAGCCGCGCGGCCTGCCGAAGGGTGTGCGCGGGGCCGATGGTGAGGACCACCGTGCTCATGGCGTCGCGGACGAGCATGGTCGGAGCCACCTCCTTGGCGACTGTGGACCCGTGAACACCGCTGCGACGAGAAGGTGTTCACAAGTTCACAAGCGTGGGGCTCCTCATCGTCACATGTTCGCGCGGACACAACAAGAGGCGCGTGGAGCCGGAACTCCGCTTCCCATTGCTCCCGCGCCCATGTTTGAACCGGGGGCGCGTCCTAAGTCCGCAGATAGCCCAGCAGCTCGTCGTGCAGCAGCCCGTTCGACGCCGCCGCGTCACCGCTGTGCGGCCCCGGCCGGCCGTCCAGGCCGGTGAAGCGGCCGCCCGCCTCCTCGACGATGACCACGTTCGCCGCCATGTCCCACAGCGACAGCTCCGGCTCCGCGCAGATGTCCACCGAGCCCTCGGCGACCATCATGTACGGCCAGAAGTCGCCGTAGCCGCGCGTCCGCCAGCAGTCGCGCGTCAGGTCCAGGAAGCCGGGCAGCAGGCCGCGCTCCTCCCAGCCGGTGAGCGAGGAGTACGCGAAGGACGCGTCCTCGATCCGGCCGACCCGCGAGACCTGGAGCCGGCTCGCCGAGAGCAGGCTGCGCCCGGTGAAGGCGCCCGAGCCCTTCGCCGCCCACCAGCGGCGGCCCAGCGCGGGCGCCGAGACCACGCCGACGACGGGCTCGAAGCCGCCCTCGACCTGCACCGTCAGAGAGATGAGGGTGGCCCAGACCGGCACCCCGCGCACGTAGTTCTTGGTGCCGTCGATGGGGTCGATCACCCAGCGGCGCGGGCCCGTGCCCTCGCTGCCGAACTCCTCGCCCAGCACGGCGTCGCGCGGCCGGGCGCGCTGGAGCTGGCCGCGGATCAGCTCCTCGGCGGCCTTGTCCGCCTCGCTCACCGGAGTCATGTCCGGTTTCGTCTCGACCTTGAGGTCGAGGGCCTTGAACCGGTCCATGGTCGCCGCATCGGCGGCGTCCGCCAGGACGTGGGCCAGGCGCAGATCATCGTGGTAGTCGGACATGGCTGAACAGTACCCGTGGGCACCCTCAGTACCCCGACGGCCCGCCCGGGACTCTTGACACCGTCCGGACGCACGTCAATTCTGTGGCCACTACCGCCGTGCGGCCGCACGGCCGGGGAGGCGACGATGCCCGCGGCACGAGAACTCCTGCTGGACGCGGCCTACGCGGCGCTCGACAGACGGCCCTGGAGCGGGGTCCGGATGGTCGACGTCGCGGTCGCGGCCGGGGTGTCCCGGCAGACGCTCTACAACGAATTCGGCAGCAAGGCCGGTCTCGCGCGCGCCCTGGTGCGCCGCGAGGCGGACGCCCTGCTCGCCGGTGTCGAGCGGGCCCTGGCCGAGGCGGGCACCACCGCCGACGCCGGTGACCGCTGCGCCGCGGCGGCCGGCTGGATCCTGCGCACGGCCCGCACCAACCCCCTCGTACGGGCCGCGCTGACCGGCTGCCGCGGTGAGCGGCTGCCCGTCGTCGCGGCACCCGCCGTGCCCTCCCCGCGCGGCCCGTCCGGGCCCGCCCCGGTGCGCGGCACCCCCACGCCCTGGGCGCTGGCCGACGGGATCCGTGACCGTACGGCCCGCGCGGTCACGGCGGGCCTCGGGCGTGCGGAGCCGGGTCCCGCCGCGGAGAAGGTGCTGTGGGCCTGCGAGGCGGCCGTCCGGCTGACGCTGTCCTACGTGCTCGCCCCGGCGGCCTCGCACGAGGAGGCGACCGGACAAGTCGCCCGTCTGGTCCGCGCCCTTCTGAGCGGCGGGGAGGGCGACAGCACGATTTGAGCCATCCGCTTTCGGCGGGGGGCGGCTCGCGCCTACGGGGGCGGGGTGCGCCCTCCGGTTCACGACCGCGGGTCGCCGGTGGCCGAACGCTAGGGCGCGGAGGTCAGAGGCCGGAGCCTCCGGGTGGGGTCCGGGGCGGAGCCCCGAAGCGGGGGTCTGGGGGCGCAGCCCCCAGAGACACCTCTTCACTCACAGCAACCCCGACGGAAGGGGCAGCAGCCTGCTCAATGCGCCGAGCCCGAGAGCTGAAGGCCCATCACGCCCAGGATCACCAGGCCGATCGACACGAGCTTCAGCGTCGAGACCAGGTCGCCGAGGAAGATCATGCCGTAGATCGCCGTGCCGGCCGCGCCGATGCCCGTCCACACCGCGTACGCCGGACCCACGTCGAGCTTCTTCAGGGACAGCGTCAGCAGTCCGAAGCTGCCGAGTGCGAAGCACGCGAACGCGATCGTCGGCCACAGCCGCGTGAAACCGTGCGAGAGCTTGAGACAGACGGCGAAGCCGGTCTCCAGCAGGCCCGCGACCACGACCAGCAGCCACGCCATCAGTTGCCTCCCGAGTCTCCGTGACCGCCGTTCGCGCCGGTGTGTTTGTTGCACTTGCCATCGGCGGTCACTCGCAAACGTAGGCGATCAATCGCCTTCGCGCCGCTCCCTCGTGGCAAGCAGTCGTCGCAGGGAGTAGAGCCGCTGCGGATCGGCGTGTCCGTCCTCGACCCATTGGTCCAGTGCGCAGTCCTGCTCGTCGTGGCTGCATGCGCGCGGGCAGTCCTCGGTGCCCGGCACCAGGTCGGGGAAGGCGAGGATGACGCGGGAGGGGTCCACGTGGTGCAGGCCGAAGGACCGCACGCCCGGGGTGTCGATGACCCAGCCGGTGCCGTCGGGCAGCGGCAGGGCCAGCGCCGAGGTCGTGGTGTGCCGGCCCCGGCCGGTGACGGCGTTGACGTGGCCGGTGGCCCGCTGCCGTTCGACGAGGGCGTTGACGAGCGTGGTCTTGCCGACGCCGGAGTGGCCGACGAAGGCGGTGACCCGGTCCGTCAGCCGCTCCCGGACCCGCTCGGCGGCCCCGCCGCCTGCCAACTCCTCGCGGCTGGTGACCACATGGGGCACGCCCAGCGCGCCGTACGACTCCAGCAGCTTGTCCGGCGAGGCCAGGTCCGACTTCGTCAGGACGAGCAGCGGCTCCAGGCCCGCGTCGTACGCCGCGACCAGGCAGCGGTCGATCAGGCGGGGGCGCGGCTCGGGGTCGGCGAGGGCGGTGACGATCGCGAGCTGGTCGGCGTTGGCGACGACGACCCGCTCGAAGGGGTCGTCGTCGTCGGCCGTGCGGCGCAGCACGGAGGAGCGCTCCTCGACCCGGACGATCCGCGCGAGGGTGTCCTTGGCGCCGCTGAGGTCGCCGACCACCGCGACCCGGTCCCCGACCACGGCCCCCTTGCGCCCCAGCTCACGCGCCTTCATCGCGATGATGGTGCGGTCCTCGACGAGGACGTGGAGCCGGCCCCGGTCGACGGTGAGGACGAAGCCCTCGGCGGCGTCCTCGTGCTTCGGGCGGATGTTGGTGCGGGGCCGGTTGCCCTTGCGGTTGGGGCGGACGCGGATGTCGTCCTCGTCGGGGTTCTTGCCGTAGCGGCGCATGGTGCTCTTCCGCTCTTCTCAGGCTCTCGACACCGTCGTCGCCCCCGCGACGGGCCCCAGCATCCCGGTCCACAGCTCCGGGAAGTCCGGCAGGGTCTTGGCGGTCGTCGCGACGTTCTCCACCTGGACGCCGTCGACGGCGAGGCCGATCACGGCCGCCGCGGTGGCCAGCCGGTGGTCCTCGTAGGTGTGGAAGACACCGCCGTGCAGCGGGCGCGGGCGGATGCGCAGGCCGTCCTCGGTCTCGGCGACGTCGCCGCCGAGCTCGTTGATCTCCTTGGCGAGCGCGGCCAGCCGGTCCGTCTCGTGCAGCCGCAGGTGCGCGATGCCGCTCAGGACGGACTCGGAGTCGGCGAGCGCGGCGACCGCCGCGATCACCGGGGTCAGCTCGCCGACCTCGTGCAGATCGGCCTCGATGCCGGTGATCCGGCCCGTGCCGGTGAAGGTCAGGCCGGCGTCGGACAGCTCGCAGCTGCCGCCCATCGCGGTGAAGATGTCGCGCAGCGCGTCGCCGGGCTGGGTGGTGCGCTCGGGCCAGTCGGGGATGGTGACCCGGCCGCCGGTGACGAGGGCCGCGGCCAGGAACGGCGCCGCGTTGGACAGATCGGGCTCCACGACGATGTCGCGGCCCAGGAGCGCGCTGGGGGAGACCCGCCAGACATCGGCCTCGCCGCCCGACTCCGGGGTGTCGACCTGGGCGCCGGCCATGCGCAGCATGTCCACGGTCATCCGGATGTGCGGCATCGACGGCAGGACGGCACCGGTGTGCCGCACCTCGACGCCCTGGTTGAAGCGCGGCGCGGACAGCAGCAGGGCGCTGACGAACTGTGAGGACGAGGACGCGTCGATCTCGACCGTCCCGCCGTCCAGCGCGCCGCCGCCGTGCACGGTCAGCGGCAGCGCGCCCCGCTGGTCGTCGTCGATGCGGGCGCCCAGGGCGCGCAGCGCGTCGATCACGCCGTGCAGCGGCCGCTCGTAGCTGCGCGGGTCGCCGTCGAAGCGGATCGGGCCGTCGGCGAGGGCGGCTACGGGCGGCAGGAAGCGCATGACCGTGCCGGCGTTGCCGACGTCGACGGTGGCCGGGCCGTGCAGCCGCGCGGGGATCACCCGCCAGGCCTCGCCCGAACCGGCGCCCGTGGAGGACGACGAGACGGTCTCCTCGATGCCCACGCCCATGGCGCGCAGCGCCTCGGCCATCAGCAAGGTGTCCCGTGAGCGCAGCGGCCGGCGGACCCAGCCGGGCTCGGCGGCCAGCGCCGCGAGGACCAGCGCGCGGTTGGTGACCGATTTCGATCCCGGCACGGTGACGGTCGCGTCGACGGCCCCGCTCGCGAGGGGGGCAGGCCAGAGGTCGGTGTGCGCAGGGCTCTCGGTCATGTCTTTACCTTAGTGGCTCGTACGTGGTCACAGCCCGAGCAGCCAGCGGCCCCCGCCGGTCAGCGCGCACAGCGAGACCACGTGGAAGAAGAGCAGCCAGACGAGCGGGGGCACGTTCGTGAGGCGGGCGAGCTGGTCGGCGTCGGAGTCGCCCGCGTGGCCGTGCCGCCGCTTCGCCTGGAGCTCGAAGGCGGGCCGGACCCCGCCGAGCAGCATGAACCAGACGACCCCGTACGCGAACAGCGCCTGCACCGCCGGGCCCGCGAGCCAGGAGACCAGGACGAAGGTGGCGCCGGTCAGCACCACGGTCAGCACGCCGAAGGCGTTGCGGACCATCACCAGCAGCGCGGCGAGCAGCGCGGTGGCGCCCCACAGCAGGGCCGTGATGTGTCCGGCGGCGAGCAGCCAGGCGCCGCCGAGGCCGAGGAGCGAGGGGGCGGTGTAGCCCGCGGCCGCGGTGAGGATCATGCCGAGGCCGGTGGGCCTGCCCCGGGAGACCGTCAGCCCGGAGGTGTCGGAGTGCAGCCGGATGCCGTCCAGGCGGCGGCCGCTGAGCAGGGCCACGAGGCCGTGGCCGCCCTCGTGGGCGATGGTTATCGCGTTGCGGGTGATCAGCCAGACGCGGCGCGGGACGACCGCGGCGAGCGCGACGACCCCGGTGGCGACCACCAGCCACAGTGTGGGGTCGGGCTGGGTCGCGACCACCCGGTCCCACAGGGCGGTGGCGTTGGTGCTGTCCATTTGTGCGCGGCTCCTCGGGGGTCCGTGACAGGGTGGCGAACATGTGTGGTCGATATGCGGCGAGCCGGAGTCCCGAGGATCTCGTGGGGCTCTTCGGCGTCGAGAAGTGGGAACCGGCGGAGACGCTCGCCCCGGACTGGAACGTCGCGCCGACGAAGAGCGTCCACGTGGTGCTCGAACGTCCTCTGAAAGACGCCAGGGAGCGCGGTCCGGTTCGCCAGCTCCGCTCGCTGCGGTGGGGATTGGTTCCGTCCTGGGCGAAATCGCCCGAGGGCGCCGCGAAGATGATCAACGCGCGGGTGGAGACGGCCCACGAGAAGCCGTCCTTCCGGCGTGCCTTCGAGTCGCGCCGCTGTCTGATACCCGCCGACGGCTACTACGAGTGGGTCACCGGCACCGCCGAGCGCGAGCTGGAGGAGCTCGGCCGCCGGAAGCGGGCCCGCAAGCAGCCGTACTTCGTGACCCCGGTGGACGGCTCGGTGCTGGCGATGGCCGGTCTGTACGAGTTCTGGCGCGACCCGGCGCTGCCCGCCGACCACCCCCGGGCTTGGTGGGCCACCTGCACCGTGATCACGACGGAGGCGTCCCCCGAGCCGTTCGCCGCCGAGGGAGGGGAGGGGCCGCGGTCCTTGGCGGAGATCCATCCGCGGATGCCGGTGGTGCTGTCGCCGGAGCGGTGGGGTGCGTGGCTGGATCCGTCCTGTATGGATGCGGAGGCGCTGCGGGAAGTGCTGGCCGGTGCGGGGACGTCCGTACGGGCCTATCCGGTGCGGACTTCTGTGAGCGACGTGCGCAACAACGGGCCCGAACTTCTGACGGAGCTTCCGGCTCCGGAGGAGTCGACGCTGTTCTGAGCGGGGTGCTCGTGCCCCTGCCCCCGGGTGCGGGTCGGTTGGCGCCTGCGGCGCTTTGTTCCCCTACCCGCCCCTTCCCGGCTGCATCTGATCTGCGGCTCCGCCGCGTGGGGGGCGCGTGCCCCAGACCCCCCGGCTGTCCCGCCGTTGCCGCCTGCGGCGGTGAACGCCCTTCCGGCGTTTGAGGACAACGCGGCGAAGCCGTGTTGCGGGGGTCTGGGGGCTTGCCCCCAGTTCCGGGAAGGGGCGGGTAGGGGAAAAAGCCCGCTGCAGGCGCAGACGACCCGCGCCCGGACATAGCCGCGGCAAGATGGCCCCGTGATCCAGACAGCCCCCACCCCCGTCGGCGACGCCCGAATCCACTGGTTCGACGCCGAGAACGCGAAGCTCACCCTCGCCCTGGGCCACGGCGCCGGCGGCGGCGTGGAGGCGCGGGACCTCCAAGCGCTCGCCGCCGCGCTGCCGGAGCACGGCATCACCGTCGCCCTCGTGGAGCAGCCCTGGCGCGTCGCCGGCAAGAAGGTCGCCCCGGCGCCGAAGACGCTCGACTCCGCGTGGACGGCCCTGTGGCCGGCGGTCGCGGAGCGCGGCGGGCCGGTCGTCGCGGGAGGCAGGAGCGCCGGCGCGCGCGTCGCCTGCCGTACGGCGAGGGAGCTGGGCGCCGTCGCCGTCCTCGCGCTGAGCTTCCCGCTGCACCCGCCGGGCAAGCCGGAGAAGTCCCGCGCGGAGGAGCTGACGGGCGCCGCCCTGCCCACTCTCGTCGTCCAGGGCGCGAAGGACCCGTTCGGCCGTCCCGAGGAATTCCCGTCCGGCACGCGCCTGGTCCCGGTGCCGGACGGTGACCACGGCTTCGCCGTGCCGAAGAAGGCGGCCATCGGCCAGGACGGCGCCCTCGCGGTGATCACCGAGGCGGTCGCCGAGTGGCTCGCCGGGCTGCCCGGCTGACCGGTCGCCGAGTGGCTCGCGGGGCTGCCCGGCTGACCCGTTCGGCCGCCGCCCGATCACGTCCCGCCGGCCGGGAATGCGTGGCCGGGCGCCGCTGTTGTGCACAACGTCACCACGCACTGGCACGACAGAGGAATGGGAGCTCTCAGCATGGGTTCGACCGCATGCCTGTCCCGCCCGCAGACGGCTGACCTGGGGTGGTCGGCGCTGCATGTGGCGCAGCCCGCTTCTCCTGGAGCGGCGGACGGGCCGGATCGTCGTCTATTCTCCGATTCGAGCGGGTCCGTTTCCGGTTCCGCCAGGGTGTCGGAGGAGGTGGGTCCGGTCGCTGGGACCGACGAGGGGACCGATGACGGAGTCGTCGGCGCCGAAAGCGCCGCCGAACGCAACGCCCGCTTCGAGCGGGACGCGCTGACCTTCCTCGACCAGATGTACTCGGCCGCCCTGCGCATGACGCGCAACCCCGCTGACGCGGAGGACCTGGTCCAGGAGACGTACGCGAAGGCGTACGCCTCCTTCCATCAGTTCCGCGACGGTACGAACCTCAAGGCGTGGCTGTACCGCATCCTGACCAACACGTTCATCAACTCCTACCGCAAGAAGCAGCGTGAGCCCCTGCGCAGCGCGTCGGAGGAGATCGAGGACTGGCAGCTCGCCCGCGCCGAGTCGCACATGTCGACCGGCCTGCGCTCGGCCGAGTCCCAGGCCCTGGACCACCTCCCGGACTCCGACGTCAAGGAGGCCCTTCAGGCCATTCCCGAGGAATTCCGCATAGCGGTCTATCTCGCGGATGTGGAGGGCTTTGCCTACAAGGAGATCGCGGACATCATGGGTACGCCCATCGGCACGGTCATGTCCCGGCTGCACCGGGGCCGCCGTCAGCTGCGCGGAATGCTGGAGGACTACGCCCGCGAGCGCGGTCTGGTCCCGGCGGGTACGGCCCCGGCGCCGAACGGTTCCGACGAGTCGCACAATCGGAAAGGCTCGGACTCATGAGCTGCGGAGACCCGCACGAGACGGACTGCTCTGAAGTCCTCGACCATCTCTACGAGTTCCTCGACCACGAGATGCCCGACGGCGACTGCGCCAAGTTCGAGGTGCACATCGACGAGTGCTCCCCCTGCCTGGAGAAGTACGGCCTGGAGCAGGCGGTGAAGAAGCTCGTCAAGCGCTGCTGCGGCCACGACGACGTCCCCGCCGACCTCCGCTCCAAGGTCATGGGCCGCATCGAGCTGATCCGCGCCGGGCAGTCGGTGCCGGACCACGACGTGGTGGCCGAGGCCAGGGCGGCGGAGGCCGCCAGGTCGGCCGAGGCGGCGGGCAAGCTCGCGCAGGACTGAGCCGCGCGCTCTGCAGTCCCGGCGCGGGCCGCGCCCTTGCGCCTGGCTCCCGTCCTCAGGGTCCTCAGGACAAACGCCCTCCCTGGGGAACATCACCCGAAGGTGTGCAACCGGTCGGTTCGGCCGGGGTAATACCCGAATGCGCCGTTCCTGAGCGTCCCCTCAGCCTATTCTCCCCATCCTGACGGCAAGCTGGCCTGCTTCGTACGGGACGGGGAGGACGCGCCATGTGGGCAATTCCGGCGGTGGCACGCGGCTGTGTCGCGTGTGCCGTGGTCGCCGCGGCCCTGTGCGCCGCGCCCGCCGTACGGGCCGGAACCGCGACCCCCTGGACCGCGATCGCCCTGCTCGCCGCCGTCTGCGCGGCCTGCGAGCGGCTGCCCCGCCGCACGCTGACCCTCCCCGTCCTGCTCGCCGGGGCGTTCCTGCTGCCACCGGCCGCCGCCGCGCTCGTCGCCGTCCCCGGCGCGCTCGCGGGCCGCGTCGAGCAGCGCCCGGTGTGGGTGCGGCGCTGGTGGCACGCGGCCCAGCTGTCGCTCGCCGCGTGCGCCGCCTCGTACGTCTTCGCCGGCACGGCCCCCGACCGCGCCGCGTTCACGGTGGCGCTCGTGCCCGCCCTCGCGGCCGCGCTCGCCTTCTGTCTCGTCACCGCCGTCCTCGACGGCGTCATCCGGTTCACCGCAGAGCGCCGCTCGCCGCGGGCCGCCTGGTGCGGCCTGCTGCCGGGCCCGCTGCTGCCCGCGCTGGTGCACGGGCCGACGGGCCTGATGACGGCGCTGCTCTGGCGCAGCGCGTACGGGCCGCTGGCGGCCCTGCTCGTACTGCTGCCCATGTCGGTCTCGTCCTGGTTCCTGGACCGCTACGAGCGGGAGCGCGCCGCCCACCAGGCCACGATCCGGGCCCTGGTGCAGGCCGTCGACCTCAAGGACCGCTACACCCGCGGCCACAGCGAGCGCGTCGGCCGCGCGTCGGTGCTGATCGCCCGAGAGCTGGGCATGGCGGGGGAGCGGCTGGAGGCACTGCGCTTCGCGGGCATCCTGCACGACATCGGCAAACTCGGCATCCCCACCCGGCTGTTGCGCAAGGACGGCCCCCTGACGCCCGAGGAGCGGCGCCTGATCGAGCTGCACCCGGAGTACGGCCACGAGATGGTCCGCGGCATCGGCTTCCTGGACGAGGCGCGCGCCGCGATCCTCCACCACCACGAGCGGCTGGACGGCAGCGGCTATCCGTACGGGCTCAGCGGCCGGCAGATCCCGCAGTTCGCGCGGATCGTCGCCGTCGCCGACGCCTTCGACGCGATGACCTCCACCCGCAGCTACAGCCGGGCCCGGCCGGTCGCCGTCGCGATGGCGGAGCTGCACCGCTGTTCCGGCACCCAGTTCGACCCGCACATGGTCGAGGCGCTGGAGGCCGCGCTCGACCGGCACGGCTGGCACCCGGCCGTCACCTCGGAGGGCTCCGTGCTCACGGAATGCATAATTCTGCCCAGCGGAAACGTCCCTTCTGTGAGGGATTCGGTCACCGGAGCGACTCTTCACGGCGGCGAGGGATGACCGCATATTCGGCGTCCTCGGCGTCCTCGACATCCGGAAGATCTCCGGCGGCCTCGGCATCCACGACAGGTCCGGACGGCACCCTGATCGTCCGCTGGGTGCACACCGCCGCCGCGGCCGTCGCCGTGACCGCGCTCGCGTGGACCGCCCGGCAGGGGATGGCCCAGCCCCAAGTGGCCCTCGCCTACGGAGTGTTGATCACCCTCGGCGAGGCCGTCCGGCGGCGCCCCACCGCCGCCGCGGAAGCCCGCGAGACCGCGCCCGTCGGCGCCGCCGGGGCGCTGGCGTACGCCCTGCTCGGCGAGGTCGGCGGGCAGCCCACCACGCACGGCCCGGCCCAGGTCGTCGCCGTCGTCCTCGCCGCCACGCTCGCCGGCGCCCTGGGCCGCCCGCCCGCGCGCGACCACCTCGCGCGCCGCCTGCTCACCACCGGCTTCGCCGCCGTCTGCTTCCAGCCCCTGCACAACTCCGGAGCCCTCGACCGCTGGCCCGGCCACAGCCCGTACTACGCGCCGTTCCTGCTGCTCCTGCTCGCCCTGACCGCCCTGTGCGACGCCGTCCTGGCCGCCGCCCTGTCCCGGGCCCGCACCGGCGGCCCGTACGGCCCGGCCCTGCGCGACGAACTGCGCGCCCTGCCCGGCATCGGCACGGCGATCTGCGCGACCGGCGTGGTCATGGCCCTCGCCGTGGCCGTCGCCGGGCTCTGGGCACTGCCGGTCTTCTGCCTGCCGCTGCTGCTCACCCAGCTGTCCTTCCGCCGCTACACCGCCGTGCGCGCCACCTGCCACCAGACCATCGCCTCCCTGGCGCGCTCCACGGAGATCGCCGGGCACACCCCGGCCGGGCACGCCCGCCGCGTGGCCGCGCTCAGCCGCGCCACCGGCCGTGAGCTCGGCCTGGCCGAGGCGGATCTCACCGTGGTGGAGTACGCGGCGCTGATGCACGACATCGGCCAGCTCTCGCTGCTCGACCCCGTGCCCGCCGGGGCGACCGAACTCCTGCCACCCGCCGAACGCCGCCGCATCGCCCTGCTGGGCGGCGCGGTCGTCCGGCAGACCGGGGTCCCCGCCGAGGTCGCGGTGGTCGTGGAGCGCCAGGCCGACCCGTTCCGTGAGCAACCGCTCACCGCCCGGATCGTCCGCACGGTCAACGCCTACGACGACCTCGCGGGGACCGCCGCCTGCGGCCCGCTGCGCGCCCTGGAGCGACTGCGCCTGGCCACGGCCCACGACCACGATCCACAGGTCGTGGAGGCCCTGGCCCGGGTGCTGGCGCGGGCCCCCTGCCCGCCCCGGACCCCGCCCCCGGCGCCGTAGGAGTCCCGCCAAAGCCCGCGCGGTCGCTGAACCCACGGGTAATGAGCGGGCGTCCAAAGGGGCATGGTTGGATGCGAAGAGAAGAAAACGACACACAGAGCGCGGACTACGGGGGGTGCCGCGCGCGTCGCCCTCGAGGAGTGGCGGGCGCAGCTTCCCGGAGCAAGAGAGATGTGGCAGGTTGTCGTCAGGGAGGACGGCGACCGTCACCTGGGTCATCCGGCGTGGTCGCACGCAGAAACCGGCAGGCGGGAATCGTGAGGATCTTCGGCAAGGTACGGCATCGGCCTTCCGCCTCGTGGCGGCAGGCCACCGACCGTGCTTTCACTTTGATCGGCGACGGCCGGTACGAGGACGCGGGAGCGCTGCTGACCCGTGCCGTCGACATGGAGCCGTGGCTGTCCGAGTCGTGGTTCAACCTCGCCCTGCTGCACAAGTTCCGGCACGACTGGGAGCAGGCCCGCGCCGCGGGGCTGCGGGCCGTCGCCCTGCTGGACCGCGAGGCGGGCGCCCCCGACTGGTGGAACGTGGGCATCGCCGCCACCGCCCTCCAGGACTGGCCGCTGGCCCGCCGCGCCTGGCAGGCGTACGGCCTGCGGGTGCCCGGCGAGGCCGCCCCGGCCGGGGAGCCGGTCGGCATGGAGCTCGGCAGCGCGGCCGTACGGCTCTCGCCGGAGGGCGAGGCGGAGGTCGTCTGGGGCCGCCGGCTCGACCCCGCCCGGATGGAGGTCCTCTCCATCCCGCTGCCCTCCTCCGGGCGGCGCTGGGGCGAGGTCGTGCTGCACGACGGCGTCCCGCACGGCGAGCGGGTCACCGCCGCCGGGCCCTCCTACCCCGTCTTCGACGAGATCGAGCTGTGGGCCCCCTCGCCCGTGCCGACCTGGGTGGTCCTCCTGGAGGCCGCCACCGAGGCCGACCGGGACGCCCTGGAGCGGCTCGCCGCCGACGCGGGCTTCGCGGCCGAGGACTGGTCCTCCTCCGTGCGGCTGCTGTGCCGCACCTGCTCCGAGAG
Source organism: Streptomyces sp. NPDC051173 (assembly GCF_040689515.1). Classification (NCBI taxonomy): domain Bacteria; kingdom Bacillati; phylum Actinomycetota; class Actinomycetes; order Kitasatosporales; family Streptomycetaceae; genus Streptomyces; species Streptomyces sp. NPDC051173. The sequence continues at coordinate 35,777 of NZ_JBFBBD010000004.1, read as the reverse complement.
CCGGATGCCCAGCGACGAGGGCGACGGCGAGCACCTCGACCCGCACGACCACAGCGAGCCGGGCCACCCGGGCCCGCTGGGCCACCGCACGGCCGGCTCCGGCTCGCTCTGGGTGCCCGAGCGCGAGTGCGGCATCGCCGCCCCCGCCGGGCTCGTCCGGGGCCTGCTCGACGGCTGGGTCGCCGACAGCCCGGACACGCGTGAATGGCGCGATCTCGAGGAAGTCTGCTGAGGGCGCCCCATGGCTCCCTTACACTGTACAGGCATCATTTTTTCGGGTTTTGAGATTCGGGTTTTGAGAGAGGCGTAACGGCGGCATGGCGCAGCAAGAGACTCAGCAGCCGGTGAACGACGAGTTCATCGTGGACACCGAGGACTGCGAGGAGCGCGAGCTCGCACACCGTGAGCGCGGCACGTCCCGCCCGATCACCGTCGTCGGCAACCCGGTGCTGCACAAGGAGTGCAAGGACGTCACCTCGTTCGACGACGAGCTCGCGCAGCTCATCGACGACATGTTCGCCAGCCAGCGCACCGCCGAGGGCGTGGGCCTGGCCGCCAACCAGATCGGCGTCGACCTCAAGGTCTTCGTCTACGACTGCATGGACGACGAGGGCGTACGGCACGTGGGCGCCGTCTGCAACCCCGTCCTCGACGAGCTCCCGGCCGACCGCCGCGTCCTCGACGACTCCAACGAGGGCTGCCTGTCCGTCCCGACCGCCTACGCGGAGCTGGCCCGCCCGGACTACGCGGTCGTCCGCGGCCAGGACGCCAAGGGCAACCCCATCGCTGTCGAGGGCACGGGCTATTTCGCGCGCTGCCTCCAGCACGAGACGGACCACCTCTACGGCTACCTCTACATCGACCGCCTCTCGAAGCGGGACCGCAAGGACGCGCTTCGCCAGATGGCGGAGGGGACGCCGCGGTATCCGGTGGTCGAGAACGGCTGATCGCGGCGGCGGGCAAGCCCCCAGACCCCCGATTTCAGCCCGTCCGGCGTTTGAGGACAACGCGCGAAGCGTGTTGCGGGGTCTGGGGCGCAGCCCCAGTTCCGGGAAGGGGCGGGTAGGGGAAAAGCCCGCCGCAGGCGCAAGCAACCCGCAGCCCACCCGCTCACGCGTCAGCAACCGCACTCCGCCGCCCGCTGAAGCAGAAGAACCCGCTCCCGCCCGTTCCGCGTGAGCCCCGCCGCCCGCTCGAACTCCGCCCGGGCCTCCGCGAGCCGGCCCAGCCGGAAGAGCAGATCTCCCCGCACACTCGGCAGCAAGTGGTACTCCCGGAGCGCCGGTTCGGAGGAGAGCGCGTCCACCAGCCGCAGGCCCGCCTCCGGGCCCTCCGCCATCGTCACCGCGACGGCGCGGTTGAGCTCCACGACGGGGGACGGCACGCGTTCGGCGAGGGTCGCGTAGAGGGCGGCGATGCGGGGCCAGTCCGTGGCCTCCGGGATGTGCGCCCGCGCGTGGCAGGCGGCGATCGCGGCCTGGAGGGCGTACGGACCGTACGCGCCGCCCAGTTCCTCCGCGCGGGTCAGGGCCGCGAGGCCGCGCCGGATCAGCAGGTGGTCCCAGCGGCCGCGGTCCTGGTCCAGGAGCAGGACGGGCTCACCCGAAGGGCCCGTGCGGGCGGCCGCGCGCGACGCCTGGAGCTCCATCAGCGCGACCAGCCCGTGGACCTCCGGTTCCTTCGGCATCAGCGTGGCCAGGACCCGGCCCAGCCGCATCGCCTCGTCGCACAGCGCCGGACGCATCCAGTCGTCGCCCGCCGTGGCCGCGTAACCCTCGTTGAAGACGAGATAGATGACCTCCAGCACGGAGGAGAGCCGGGTGGCGAGTTCGTCGGAGCCGGGCACCTCGAAGGGCACCTCCGCCGTGGCGAGGGTCCGTTTGGCGCGCACGATGCGCTGGGCCACGGCCGGCTCGGAGGCCAGGAAGGCGCGGGCGATCTCCCCGGTCGTGAGCCCGCCGAGCAGCCGGAGCGTGAGCGCGACCCGGGCCTGGGTGGACAGCACCGGGTGGCAGGCGACGAACACCAGCCGCAGCAGGTCGTCCTCGATGGCGGCCGGCTCCGGGGCCCGCCACTCCGTCTCCAGGTCGTGGCCGAGCAGGGCCAGCTTGCGCGCGTAGGTCTCGTTGCGGCGGATCAGATCGATCGCGCGGTGTTTGGCCGTGGCCATGAGCCAGGCGCCCGGATTATCCGGGACGCCCGACTCGGGCCACTTCTCCAGGGCGGCGACCAGTGCGTCCTGCGCGAGTTCTTCGGCGATGCCGAGGTCGCGCACGATGCGGGTCAGCCCGGCGATCAGCCGGGCCGACTCCACGCGCCACACCGCCTCGATCGCGCGATGGGTGTCGGAGGTCGTCACGGTCACCCATCGTACGAAGCGGGTGCCGTATCCGGCGGGTGCGTGTGGTCGGGTGTGGGTGGTGTCGTCCGCGCACCACCGCTGCGCGGCGGTGTCCTCAATCGCCGGACGGGCTGGATGTGGCTGATGCTGGGTGCGCAATAGCAGCCCGTCCGGCGATTGAGGACGCTCCGTCGCAGGCCCGGCAGTGGACTAGCGCTGCTCGCGCAGCGACTCCCGCATCGCCGCCTCGCGCTCCGCGCACTCGGGGGAGAGGACGTCCTCCGGGAAGTCGGTCGGCTCGAAGACCGGGCGGACCTCGATCTCACCGTCCTGGAAGGGCACCCGCCTGGCCCATTCGAGGGCCTCGTCGCGGTCCTTCACCTGGATGATCCAGAAGCCGGCGATCAGTTCCTTCGTCTCGGCGAAGGGCCCGTCGGTGACGGTCGGCCGCCCGCCGGAGAACGAGACCCGCGCCCCCTCGGAGGAGGCCTTCAGGCCGTCGGCCGCGAGCAGCGCGCCGGCCTTGACCAGCTGTTCGTTGTACTGCCCCATCTCGGCGACCAGTTCCTTGGTCGGCAGTACGCCGGCCTCGGACTCCTCGGTCGCCTTGACGATCATCATGAAGCGTGCCATCGCGCGTCTCCTGTCCAGGTGGGGGGCGGGACGCCGGGCGGGGGTTTCCGCCCGGCCGTTCCCGGCCCTTTCACCTATACGTCGAACGGCAGACGCGCGGATCGACACGCCACACGAAGATTTTTTTCTAGAACTCGTCGTCGAAGGAGACCGAGCCCTCGACCGCCACCTGGTACGCGGAAGCGCGGCGCTCGAAGAAGTTGGTCAGCTCCTGGACGTTCTGCAGCTCCATGAAGGAGAACGGGTTCTCGGAGCCGTAGACCGGGGCGAAGCCGAGGCGCTGGAGGCGCTGGTCGGCGACGCACTGGAGGTACTCGCGCATGGACTCGGTGTTCATGCCCGGCAGGCCCTCGCCGCACAGGTCGCGGCCGAACTGCAGCTCCGCCTCGACGGCCTCCTTCAGCATGTCGGTGACCTGCTGCTGGAGCTCGTCGTCGAAGAGCTCGGGCTCCTCCTGGCGGACCGTGTCCACGACCTCGAACGCGAAGTTCATGTGCATGGTCTCGTCACGGAACACCCAGTTGGTGCCGGTGGCCAGGCCGTGCAGCAGACCGCGCGAGCGGAACCAGTAGACGTACGCGAAGGCGCCGTAGAAGAACAGCCCCTCGATGCACGCCGCGAAGCAGATCAGGTTGAGCAGGAAGCGACGGCGGTCGGCCTTCGTCTCCAGCCGCTCCAGCTTCTCGACCTCGTTGATCCACTTGAAGCAGAACTGGGCCTTCTCGCGGATGGAGGGGATCTCCTCCACCGCGTCGAAGGCGGCGGCGCGGTCGTCCGGGTCGGGGAGGTAGGTGTCCAGCAGCGTCAGATAGAACTGGACGTGCACGGCCTCCTCGAAGAGCTGCCGCGAGAGGTACAGCCGCGCCTCGGGGGAGTTGATGTGCTTGTACAGCGTCAGCACGAGGTTGTTCGACACGATCGAGTCGCCGGTCGCGAAGAACGCGACGAGGCGGCCGATCATGTGCTGCTCGCCCGGGGACAGCTTCGCCAGGTCGGCGACGTCGGAGTGGAGGTCGACCTCCTCGACGGTCCAGGTGTTCTTGATCGCGTCGCGGTAGCGGTCGTAGAAGTCCGGGTACCGCATCGGGCGCAGGGTCAGCTCGAAGCCCGGGTCGAGCAGGTTCTTCTGTTCAGCGGTCGACATTACTGGCAGGCCTCGCAGGACTCGGGGTTCTCAAGGGAGCAGGCGACGGCGTCGGCGTCGGGCACGGCCTGCTGCACGGGAATGGTGGCGGCGGCGGAGGCCGAGCGGGCGATCCGGGTGGCCGGGCGCGAGCGCAGGTAGTACGTCGTCTTGATGCCCTGCTTCCAGGCGTACGCGTACATCGAGCTGAGCTTGCCGATGGTGGGCGACGCCATGAAGAGGTTCAGCGACTGGCTCTGGTCCAGGTACGGCGTACGGGCCGCGGCCATGTCGATCAGGAAGCGCTGCGGGATCTCCCAGGCGGTGCGGTAGAGGTCGCGCACCTCCTGCGGGATCCAGTTCATGTCCTGGATCGAGCCGTTGGCGTCCGTCATGGCGTCACGGGTGGTGCGGTCCCACACGCCGAGCTTCTTCAGGTCCTCCACCAGGTAGGTGTTGACCTGGAGGAACTCACCGCTGAGCGTTTCGCGCTTGAAGAGGTTGGAGACCTGCGGCTCGATGCACTCGTACACGCCCGCGATGGACGCGATGGTGGCCGTCGGGGCGATCGCCAGCAGCAGCGAGTTGCGCATGCCGACCTGGGCGATGCGGGCGCGCAGCGCCGCCCAGCGGTCGGCCCAGCGCTGCTCGGCGTTCGGGTAGTGGTCCGGGTGCAGCACGCCGCGGGCGGTGCGGGTCGCGGACCAGGCCGGGTGCGGGCCGTGCCGCTCGGCGAGGTCGGCGGACGCCTCGTACGCCGCGAGCATGATCCGCTCGGAGATCCGGGTGGACAGCTCCTTCGCCTCGGGGGAGTCGAAGGGCAGACGGAGCCGGAAGAAGACGTCCTGGAGGCCCATCAGGCCCAGGCCCACCGGGCGCCAGCGGCTGTTGGAGTTGCCGGCCTGCTCGGTCGGGTAGAAGTTGATGTCCACGACGCGGTCGAGGAACGTCACGGCCGTACGGACCGTACGGTCGAGCTTCTCCCAGTCCATCTCGCCGTCGGTGCCCAGGTGCTGCGCCAGGTTGACCGAGCCGAGGTTGCAGACGGCCGTCTCGCCGTCGTCGGTGACCTCGAGGATCTCGGTGCACAGGTTCGAGGAGTGGACGACCTTGCCGGGCTCGGCCGTCTGGTTCGCGGTGCGGTTGGACGCGTCCTTGAAGGTCATCCAGCCGTTGCCGGTCTGCGCGAGGGTGCGCATCATCCGGGAGTACAGCACGCGCGCCGGGATCTGCTTGACGGCCTTGCCCTCGGCCTCGTACCTGCGGTACGCGGCGTCGAACTCGTCGCCGTAGAGGTCGACCAGATCGGGCGTGTCGGCCGGGGAGAACAGCGACCAGTCGGCGTCCGCCTCGACGCGGCGCATGAACTCGTCCGGGATCCAGTGCGCGGTGTTGAGGTTGTGCGTGCGGCGGGCCTCCTCACCGGTGTTGTCGCGGAGCTCCAGGAACTCCTCGATGTCCGCGTGCCACGTCTCCAGATAGACGCAGGCCGCGCCCTTGCGCCGGCCGCCCTGGTTGACCGCCGCCACGGAGGCGTCGAGCGTGCGCAGGAACGGCACGATGCCGTTGGAGTGGCCGTTGGTGCCCCGGATCAGCGAGCCGCGCGAGCGGATGCGGCTGTAGGACAGGCCGATGCCGCCGGCGTGCTTCGACAGGCGCGCCACCTGGTGGTAGCGGTCGTAGATCGAGTCCAGCTCGTCCAGCGGCGAGTCCAGCAGGTAGCAGGACGACATCTGCGGGTGGCGGGTGCCGGAGTTGAAGAGCGTGGGGGAGGAGGGCAGGTACGACAGGGTGCTCGTCAGCGCGTAGAGCTCGGCGACGTCCTCCAGGGCCCGCACCGAGTGGTCCTCGGCCAGGCCGCAGGCCACGCGCAGCAGGAAGTGCTGCGGCGTCTCGATGACCTGCCGGGTGATCGGGTGGCGCAGCAGGTAGCGGCTGTGCAGGGTGCGCAGGCCGAAGTAGCCGAAGCGGTCGTCGGCGCCGTCGGCGAGCGCCTTCCCGACGAGCTCGTCGAGGCGCGCGGCGTGCGTCGTGACGAAGGCGGCGGTGTCGTCGGCGATCAGGCCCTCGCGGTGGCCGGTCGCGACGGACGCGGAGAAGGAGACGGCGCCCTGCCCGGCGGCCTCCTCGGCGATGGCGAGGGTGAGCAGGCGGGCCGCGAGCTTGGAGTACTCGGGCTCCTCGGCGATCAGGCCGGCGGCGGCCTCGGTGGCCAGGGACCGCAGTTCGGCCTCGTCCGAGCCCGGGTGGCGGCCCCGCAGCGCGGCGGCGGCGACCTTTCCGGGGTCGGTGGCGGGCAGATCGGCGGTGAGGTCGGTCAGGGTGCGCAGCAGCGCGGTCCCGGGGCCGCCGGTCGCTTCCGCGGACGTTGAGACCGGATCGGCGGGCGCGATGGTCACTGAGGCTCTCCCTCGCTCGGCAAGGGGCCGGGCGGGTGGCGCGCGACGGGCGCGTACGGGCATGCCTGAAGCACCAGGGCATGCTCGTAGCGTCCATCGGCCCAACCCGCGAGGCCCGGACGAATACAAAACGCCCGGTGCGAGCCGGTGCGGCTCAGCGGTGGGCGTGCTGTCGGCAGGTACTCGGACTCCTGCATGCGTCATTACGGCATACATGCACCGTTGCGGGACAGTTCCGGATTTCCACCGGATTCCCCTGCGACGACAGCGAGGACGAGCATACATCTAGTGCTGGCCGTCGCACGCACCACCACATCTTGTGTCGTGCGGTAATCGAGCGGGTCGGAATGTGCTAACAGGGCCTGCCCGTACGGGGCATGACGGAGGGCCGTCACGCGCCTCCGGGGAGGCGCGACGGCCCTCGGCGACCGGCGGGGTGGACGGCCGGCCGGAAGTCGTTCTGGGACCCCTCCAGGGGCTCGCGATTGGGTATCTCGGGAGCGCCCGGGGGGTCGGGGCGAAGGTCCTGCCGAACTCGGCCCGTCCGGCGTTTGAGGACACCGCGCGGAGCGTGGTTCGGGGGTCCGGGGTCTCCCCGGTTTCGGGAAGGGGCGGGGTTGGGGAAGAAGCCCGCCGCAGGCGTCAGTGACCTCCGGGGGCCCCCGCCGTCGCCGGCGGCAGTTCCTCCGCCACGCCCGGATCACCCGCATCCGCCGTGTAGTCAGATGGTTTTGTCTCGTCCACCCCGTCCCGCACGCCCACCGCCTTGAACACGAACGTGAGCACGACGGCGACAAGCACATTCAGGACGAAAGCCGTAAGCCCGATGTACCCCTTCTCCCCGATGAAGGGAATCAGGTTGGTATTCCCGAAATGATCCTGAGTGGCACTCGGCGTGTCGTACGCCCGCCATGTCCCGTACGCCATCCCGACCGCCCACCCCGCCAGCAGACCCCACCGGTGGAACCAGCGGGTGAACAGCCCGCCGACGAGCGCCGGCACGGTCTGCAGGATCCAGATGCCGCCGAGCAGCTGGAAATTGATCGCGACCGTCTTGTCCATCGTCAGGACGAAGATCAGGGCGCCGACCTTCACCAGCAGCGAGGCGAGCTTGGAGACCTTGGCCTCGCGCTCGGGTGAGGCATCGGGCCGGATGAAGTCCTTGTAGATGTTCCGCGTGAAGAGATTCGCCGCGGCGATGGACATGATCGCCGCCGGCACCAGCGCGCCGATCCCGATCGCCGCGAAGGCGACGCCCGTGAACCAGTCCGGGAACATGTCCTCGAAGAGCTGCGGAATGGCCAGCTGGCCGTTCTTCACCTTGACGCCCGCGGCGATCGCCATGAAGCCGAGCATGGCCAGCAGGCCCAGCATCAGCGAATAGAGCGGCAGGATCGTGGTGTTGCGGCGGATGACATTGCGGCTCTTGCTGGAGAGGACCGCGGTCACCGAATGCGGATAGAGGAAGAGCGCCATCGCCGAGCCGAGCGCGAGCGTCGCGTACGCCCATTGCGCGTCCGGACCGGTCACCAGGGAGCCGCGCGGTCTGCCCGTCGCGGGATCCTTCTGGGCGAAGGCGTCACCCGCCTTCGCGAAGATGTGCTCGAAACCCCCCAGCCTGATGGGGATGTAGATGATGGCCACGACGATCACGATGTAGACCAGCGCGTCCTTGACGAACGCGATCATCGCGGGCGCGCGCAGCCCGGCCGAATACGTATAGGCCGCGAGCACGCCGAACGCGATGAGCAGCGGCAGGTCCTTCATGAACCAGTTGGATCCACCGCCGACCCCGAGCACGTCCAGCACGGCCTGGATGCCGACGAGTTGGAGCGCGATGTACGGCATGGTCGCGAGCAGCCCGGTCAGCGCGAGGGCCAGCGAAAGCCCCTTCGACCCGAACCGGCCGCGCACGAAGTCCGAGGACGTCACATAACCGTGCTTGTGCGCCACCGACCACAGCCGGGGCAGGAAGGTGAACACCAGCGGATAACAGAGGATCGTGTAGGGCACCGCGAAGAATCCCGCCGCGCCGCCCGCGTAGATGGCCGCCGGTACGGCGACGAAGGTGTACGCGGTATAGAGGTCGCCGCCCAGCAGGAACCAGGTGATCCAGGTGCCGAACGATCGCCCGCCCAGCCCCCACTCGTCGAGGCTGTCCGCGTTCTCCGCGCGCCGCCACCGGGAGGCGACGAATCCCATCACCGTGACGACCAGGAAGAAGAAGATGAACACGGCGAGCGCCACGCCGTTCACGCCGTTCTTCACGCCCGCTCACCTCCCTTGCGGATCCGCTCGTGGCGGCGGACCATCGCGTACGCGATGACGGTGAGCGCGGTCGAGATCAGCACCCAGAGCATCTGGTACCAGTAGAAGAACGGAATCCCGATGAACGCGGGCGTGAGCCGGGAAAAGGAGTCGACCCACAGCATCGCGACGAAGGGAATGGCGAGACACACCCCGGCCACGACCATCGGCACCGTGACGACAACGGCCCTGCGGCCGCTCTCCGGCGGCTCCATCGGTGGTTCTGTCATGGTGGCGACTCCCCCTTGGTGATCACTACGTGATGCGCAGGAAATCTAGGTCAGGGGCGTGGGGGGAGTCACCCCCTGTCCGCATATCGGTATGGCAACGTCACCCGGCGGGCCGCGCCTGGACGTACGCCTCCAGCGAGGCCCGAACGGCGCTCATGCCGCGCCGAGTTGCGGCCACCGCCCCGGAAGCGTCGCTTCCGGCCGTCTCCAGCCGGCAGTCACGGCACGCGGTCTCGTCGGCGACGGGCCGGATCATCCGGCCGCAGGTGCCGGTGCAGGCACGCAGGGGCTGGGGACGCGGCGCCGGCTCGGGGCGGGGGTCCGGCATCTTGCGCGCGAGCCGGTCGCGGAGGATCCCGGCGGGGGAGCGGACGGGCTCCGGCAGCCCGTCGGTGAGCGCCTCCCGCATCTCCTGGAGCGTGGCCCCGCGCGCCAGCCATTCGCCTGCCAGCGGGGCGAGCCGCTCGACGTCCCGCCCGGAGATCCGCCGCAGGCGCCGTTCGGTATGACACACGGCGGCGAGCGCTCGCGCGCCGCGCTCGGCGAGGGGGTGGGGGGTGTTCTCCCCGGTGTTCTCTTCTTGGGAACGACCGACGGCCGGGGCATCCGGCTGACCGACGGCCGGTCCGGCGTCACTCGGTGGCGTGATCCCGTCCCGTACGGCGAGCGGTGGCGTGACCCCGTCCCGCACGGCGAGCGCCTGGTCCTCGGTCAACGGCACGTTGGACACCAACTGCCGCGTCCTCCACAGCCCTCCGGCGCCCTGCCCCCGCCACTCGTGGAAATACCCCTCGGCGGCCAACTCCCGCTTGGCGCGGGTGAACGCGGTCTTCTTGATCCCGGCCTGCTCGGCGGTCTTCGACAGCCGCTGATCGACGCCGTCGGGAAGCGAGAGCTGCCAGGTGAGGAGCCGAACGGCGTCGGAGGAGAGGCGGGGGTGGCGGATGATCTCGTTGGGGACCTGAGAGAAGAAGCGCGCGGGGGCGATAGCATGCTTGAGCATTCTGGGGGAGTCCTGTCCCTCGTGGGTGTAGACCCCCTTCGCCGGTTGCCGCCAGCGTGGGGGGTCGCTTCGTCCCGTCTCGGAACGAAGCGGAAGAATCCTGGTCACCGTATCGCGATAGCGCCGTGGGCGAAGTCCCTCTTAAGGGTTAACTCGCCTGTCAATTCTGGACAGTTGGGGTTCGGATCGAATCTGCACGTCCATCGGTCGGACGATCCGCGCCCGCGTTCACTCAGGCCGGCGACTTCGCCAGCAGGACCACCTGATCGGTTTCAACGTCGAACCCGAGGACGGGGCGACTGTGGTCACTGCCCTCGGAATCCATCAGCACCGGCTTACCCAGTCGTCGGCCGATCGCCGCGAGGAAGCCGCAGAACACGTCGAGCCGCTCTTGTCCTTGGAGTTCCCGCAGGTCGACATCGAAGTTGATCTGCTCCGCCGCGTTGAAGCGGAAGATCGCCAACACGTCGGCAGCCGGCCAGACGGCACAACCCGCGCTGAGCCCAACAACGGCGACGATCCGCCGCTTTGTGCAGTACCCGTCCACTGACGTTGCCGTCAACCGTTGCCGTCAAGACACCCAGAAGCCCCGCTGATGATCTTCAGCGGGGCTTCTGCCGTGGGCCTTCTACTACGGGCCGAAATTACAGCCCGGAGCCTGAGGTGATTCTCCGGACAATCAAATTCTCACCCAATTCTGGGATCTCTTCAACCAGTCGCGAGTGCGCCGATTGAAGAAACTCCGAGATCTTCTCCAGCAGCTCTCCACTAGCCACCGACGCCTGCTCCGGCTTTTTCGATGAGCTCACCGAGATGCTGTCGCCAGCCTGGCGAAGCCTGATGACCTCCTCGCTCTCCGTGAAGCCGAATGCCGCATCCTCCCCACGGGAGATCCGCTCGACCACTCCACGGAGAGACAGTGCCAGATCCACGAGCGTCACAAATCTCTTCTTCGAGATGATCTCCACGTCGTCCACGACCATCTCGACGTTGACCCCGAAGTACTTGTAGCGAAGGTCAATCTCCGCAATGCCCGCAGGATCGCCCTGCTTAGCGCCATCCCAGGTCCTACGCCAGGGCGAGGCAGGCTCCGGGAGGGAGAAGGAAAGGTTAATCATGTTTTCTCCTCGCAGAAACTTCACTCACCTAGTACGGGAAGGCAGTCACGACTTTCCCGTCATTCACAATCACGCGAATGCTGGTCAGGTCTCCACCCCCATTCGCCGGGCCTGCCTTGCCGACGGTGGTACCGAAGTCCCATTCGTAGATCTGACCAGGCCGGGCCGCGCCAGTGACCGGATCTGGCGTATTCGGCTTAGGGGTGCCTCGATTGATGGTGTCAGCGATCCTCTGGCGCAGCACCTTTTCCTTCCCTGTGAATATTCCCGACGCATCGTCGGTCATTGATCCACCGGGCCTGTGGCGGTCCAGAACATGCTGCCAATCGCCATCATCAAGGGCCGTCTTCCCGCAAATCCCGGAATTGTGAACCAAGATCGGCGTGCTGCCAGCGAGTACATAGTACGTGTGGCACGGCGCCCGGCCCTACCTGCTTCTTCGCAGCTCAGCGGCGTTTTGACGGTCTGTCGGGGTCCATGGCTGTGCACTGGTGTGCGTGGTTGTTGCCGTCACTACTGCCGTCAGAGGTATAGACCAATTGATCTCAACAATGTCCCCGCGACCGCCATCGGTGAGGTGCTGGCGCTCGGGGACCTCACTTCCACTCTCCAGGCTCGGCACGGACGCTGGCGCGGGTGGTCCGCTCGTAGGTCGCGTGGCCGGTCTGCGCGCAGTGCGCGGCGATCCAGCGGGTCAGTTCCTCGGGGGTGTGCATCTGGCCGGAGGCGGCTCCGCAGTCCTGCTCCTCTCCGGTGACGCAGACGGCCTCGAAGGCCGGCAGCGCCATCGGGTCCAGGACAGTGGTGACGGTGTACTCGCGGAACCGGTAGCGGGTGGTCGTACCCATCAGCGTGCTCCCGGCTCGTCGGAGCCGTCAGCCTTGGCCGTGTCCGGCGGGACGGGGATGCGCTGCCCCCGTGAGTCCGCGACCCTCAGCGCGTCCGACAGGGCCTCGGTCAGCCGACAGGCCAGCCAGCGGTACTCGACGTCCGTCAGCGCCCGTGCTCCCGGGGCCAGGACGCCCCGGGCGTGGTCCAGCAGTTCCTGGCCCATGGTGAGCTGGACCTCCTCGATGCCGTCAGCGAGGGTCGCCAGGTAGCCCTCGCCGTCGGTGCTCAGGTAGCAGGGGCGCCCGTTCTGGGTGGTCCACGGCAGCAGGCGTAGGTCCTCCGCTGCGGGCTCCACCGTGCTCGCGTCGAACAGGCGTGTCGCCTCCTCGGGCATGCTGCTGTCCCTTCCTCGGTTCGGCTCTGTCGATCAGGTTCTCGTTGGCGTGAACCTTGCGGAGTAGCCAGCGTGTCTGCCCCGGTGTCTGCCAAGCTGGCCAGGTGGTGCGGGAATCGGTCGGGGAACTGGTGCGGCGGTTGCGTCTGGCGCGCGGGTGGAGTCAGCAGCGGCTGGCCGACGCGCTGGCCCAGGCCGCCCCGGGACGGGTTCCGCCGACGCGAAACGATGTGTCCCGCTGGGAGATCGGCACGCGGTCCCCGCGCGAGTGGCTGCCCTTCCTCGCGCAGGTGCTGGAGGTGCCGCGCGAGCTGTTGGAGGCGGCCAAGGCCGTCCCACCGGCCGAGCCCGCGCCGCGTGTGCTGACCGTGGCCGACTTCCTGCCCGAGGGCGACCCGCTGGCACCGCTCGGTGCCAGGGCCGGCCAGCGGATCGGATCGGGGCAGGTCGCCGACCTGGCCCGGCGGGTGCACGGCCTGCGGCTGGCGGACGACGTCGTGTACGGGAAGGACTTGATCGCCCCGGCGCTTCGGGAACTGCGGGCGGCGGTCACGCTCTACCGCGAGGGCACCCACACCGAGCAGGTGGGCCGCGAACTGCTACGGGCGATTGGTGAGTTGGCGCAGATCGCCGGCTGGGTCGCCTCCGATGCGGGCGAGCATGCCGAGGCGGAGCGGATCTACCGGCTCGGGATCAGTGCCGCCCGCGCTGCCGGGGACGGGGTGCTGTCGGGGAACGTGGCGGGCTCGCTGGCCTACCAGTGGAGCAACACCGGACGCCCCCGCGACGCGGTGGACCTGGCTGCCGCCTCCGTCGAGGAGGCCGGTCCCGACGCTCCGGCGAAGGCCCGCGCGCTGTACCTGGACCGGGTGGCCTGGGCACACACCCGCGCCGGCCAGGACCGCCCCGCGATGACCGCGCTCGGGGAAGCCAGCGAGGCCCTGGCCCAGGACTCGGCCGACGCCGAGTCGCCGTCGTACCTGTACTGGATGGACGCCGGGGAGCTCCAGGTCATGGAGGCCCGCGTCTACACCGAGCTGCACCGGCCGCTTCGCGCCGTGCCGCTGCTGACGGACGTCCTGGGCCGTTACGACGCCAGTCACGCGAGGGAGTTGGCGCTGTACCTGTCCTGGCTGGCCGTCGCCTACGCCGACGCGAACGAGCCCGAGGCCGCAGCCGGGACGGCTGCCCGGATGCTCGCCCTGGGGCAGAGCGGCAGCGAACGCACCACCGAGCGCGCACGGATCGTGCTGGACCGGCTGCGAGCGTTCCGCGATGTTCCCGAAGTCGCCGAGCTGCTGGCGTCCTGACCGTCCCGATCGCGCGCGGGGGGAGTTCGGACAGCTGCTTGCGGGCGTATCGGCACTCGGCGGGCTTGCGCCCGGCCTGGCCGCTCGGCACAGGAGCGGTCGGCGGGTCTGCGGGGCCTGCGCTGCGGAGCCGGGGCGGCGTCGGACACCGCCCACGACGGGCCCGGCGGCGGAACGGAGGGTCGGACCCCTGGCCGACCCTGTGCCCGCGATCCGACCATAGGACGGTCGCAGGCGACACCTTGCTCCGCGCCGCGGGCAAGGAGTCCATAGCCCACAACTTGCTCCGGCCTTGGGCGGTGCTGGGGTAAGCAGCGCTTACCCCACAACTTGCTCCCATCGGGCAGCAGTCGAACCCCGTCGACGACCTGACGGACCACTGACCGCCGACACCCACAGCGGCCTCGACTCCTGCCCCGGCCCTGGGTTGGTCGGCGACATCGGGCCAGCTCCGACGGGCGGAGCCCGCTTGAACCTCGTAGAGAAAATCTGGACGCACAGCTCCCTGGCGGTCCAGGGGCCGACGGGTCAGCGGCCTCGCTCGGTGCCGCCAGCTTCCAGGGCTTCGACGCGGGCACGCAGGGCGGTGAGCTGTTCGAGCGTCTCGGCCAGTGCCAGCTCCAGCACCTCGACGCGGGCCACGGTTCCACTCACCGCAGTGCTCCCCATCTCCGAGTTACCGGCGTCAGTGTCGGGGTGGGCGACGAAGGCGCCCTTGCCGGGGCGGGAGATCGCGTAGCCATCCTGCTTCAGCAGGGCCATGGCCTTCTGCACCGACAGGCTGGAGGCCCCGTACTCCGCCATCAACACGGCCTGCGTCGGCAGCGCGTCCCCCGGCTTCAGCCCGCCGGAGCGGATCCGCTCCCGGAGGGCCTCGGCGATGACCTCGAACGTCAGCAGCACCGTGCCGCCCGCCGGTCTACGCCCCCGCCGCCCCACCGTCACCGCAGGTCACCCGCCCTCTCCGCGCCACTACCACCGAAACCCGGCCCGTCCAAACCGGAAAACCAGGCCACAGTACCCGCATCCCAACCGCCCACCGAAACAGATGAGGAGGGATGCACTTGAATGCGCACTTCAAGCGATGCTACCTTCACGCACCGCCGGTGAACACCACCGCTGACCAGGCCAGACGCCCCCGGCCCACCGCCCGCGCCCGCCGTTCTCTCGCGCGACGGCCACTCGGTTCACCTCTCCTCTTCTCCCGACTCCTGCCGGAGGTCTGTCCCATGCCCGCACAGCTCCAACTCCTCTCCCCTGCAACCACCTCCGCTCCGGCTAACGGGGCGTCCGCCGCACCGGCGCTCGCCAGGAGCGCCGACACGTCCGCGAACAGGGACTCGGCGCTGGAACGCCGGGCGCGGCTGACGGCCCGGTTGGCCAAAGCTCGCCGCCGCCGGTTACCTCGCGCCCCTGGCCCGGCAAGTCGGCTCGCTGGGCGGCTGCGCCCGCCCGATCCGCATGACAGGGCACCGCACCCGCCTCGATGCTGCCACCGGGCAGATCCTCGACCACCTCGACACCCGCCACCTGCCCGCCGGCGAACTCCTGGTGCGCTGCGGCAACCGCCGCACCACCCGCTGCCCGGCCTGCTCGAACGTCTACCGCTACGACACCTACCAGCTCATCGCCGCCGGACTACGCGGCGGCAAGACCGTCCCCACCAGCGTCTCCACCCACCCCCGCGTCTTCGCCACCCTCACCGCCCCCGGCTTCGGCCCCGTCCACAACCAGCCCGGTGCATCCTCGTGCGTCTGCGGCATCCGGCACGCCGACGGCGACCCGCTCCTCGGCACCCCGCTGAACCCCGAGCGGTACGACTACACCGGCGCGGTGCTGTGGAACGCCCACGCGCCCGCCCTGTGGGCCCGCTTCACCACCCACCTGCGCCGCGAGATCGCCAACGCCGCCGGACTCACCCAGCGCACCCTGCGCCACCACGCCACGCTCTCCTACGCCAAGGTCGCCGAATACCAGAAGCGCGGCCAGATCCACTTCCACACCGTCATCCGCCTCGACGGACCCACCGGCCCCGCCAGCACCCCACCCACCTGGGCCACCACCGAACTCCTCGACCACGCCATCCGCGCCGCCGCCAAACGCACCCGCGTTCAGCAACAGCAACGCCTCGCCGGAGCCGGGGCCGGGGAGGCCCAGGGGACACAGCCGCCGGAGTCCACGGTGTTCCGGTTCGGGCGGCAGATCGACGTCCGCGCGATACGCAGCACCGACTTCACCGGCAACGCCCCCGTCACCGACCGCCACGTCGCCGCCTACATCGCCAAATACGCCACCAAGGGAGCCGAGACCACCACCGGCACCCTCGACCGCCGACTCCGCTTTCTCGCCGAACTCGCCCAGCACGACCTCACCGACCACGCCCGCCGCATGATCCACACCGCCTGGCACCTCGGCACCCAGCCCCGCCACACCCACCTCCGCCTGCGCCAGTGGGCCCACATGCTCGGCTTCCGAGGACACTTCTCCACCCGCACCCGCCACTACTCCACCACCCTCACCCACCTCCGAGCCGAACGCACCACCTGGCGCACCCGCCAAGACGAAACCGCTGCCCCGACGCCGCTCGCCCCGGCAGCCGTTGGCCGACACGCCGGCCAGGAACAGACCGGCGAGGGCCAGCCGGTCACTGACCGACACAGTGACCGCGATGACCGCACCGACCTGACCGCCGGTCACACCGACCCCGACCCCGGTCACAACGCCGGTCACCGCGAGAAGCACGGGCGATCCAGCGGCGCGGACACGACCCTGGTGATCTCCCACTGGCAGTACGCCGGCACCGGCCTCCTGCCCGAACTCGCCCACCTCGCTGACCTCCTGGCCAACACACCACGCCCCCAGCACGAGCAACCGAGCCGCCCCCGGCACACGCGGCGCTCCGGTGACCCGGCCGGTCACACCACCGACCCGCTGACCGCCGCCGTCCAGACGGAGGCGAGCGCGTGACCGCCGACGCCGAACTCCTCACCGTCCCCGAGGTCATGGCCCGCCTCAAGATCAGCCGCTCCACCGTCTACGACCTCATCCGCACCCGGCGGCTCGCCTCCATCACCATCGGCCGCGCCCGCCGCATCCCCACCCACGCCCTGAACACCCTCGTCCACCACCACCTCGAAGAGGCATCCTGATGACCACCCCCAACACCGGCACCGGCACCGGCTCGCGCAGGGTCCGCGCCAACGGCGACGGCACCGTATACCAGCGCAAGGACGGCCGCTGGGAAGCCGCCGGATACGTCCTCGCCATCGGCGACACCCGCAAGCGCGTCCGCGTCTACGGCACCACCCGCACCGAGGCCGCCGCCAAACTCACCGAGAAGATCGCCACCAGCAACCGCGGCGTCCCCGCCCCCTCCGCACAGGGAAGCGTCGCAGCATTCCTCACCTACTGGCTGGAGACCGTCGCCATCCACCGCCTCCGCGAGAACACCCACACCCGCTACACCGCCTGCACCCGCCTCTACCTCATCCCCGGCCTCGGCAAGAAAAAGCTCGCCAAACTCACCGCCAAGGACGTCCGCACCTGGCTCGACCAACTCCGCACCACCTGCCAGTGCTGCGCACGCGGCCTCGACACGACCCGCGACCAGCCCCGCTGCTGCGCCACAGGAAAGTGCTGCCACAAGCGGCTGTCCCCGCTGACGCTGGCCTACGTGCACTCCGTGCTCAAGTCCGCCCTGGAGCACGCCGTCCGCGAAGAGGAGATCCCTCGCAACGTCGCCCGCAACGTCCGCATGGGCACCCCTCGGCCCCGCCGCTTCGAACCCCTCACCACCGAGGAGGCGCGCGCGTTCCTCGCCGCCACCCACGGCCACCGGCTGCACGCGCTCTTCGAACTCGCGCTTCGCACCGGACTCCGCAAGGGCGAACTCCTCGGCCTGCGCTGGGAAGACCTCGACCTGGCCGGCGGAACCGCCAGCATCCGCCGCACCCTCCAGCGCACCAACTCCGGCGGCCTGACCGCCCTGCCGACCAAAACCCGGAGCTCCGAGCGGCGCATCGCACTGCCCACACCGTGCCTGCGCTCCCTCGAACAGCACCGCGACCAGCAGGCCCGGGAACGCGAAGCAGCGGGCGCTGGCTGGAAGGACAGCGGCTACCTCTTCACCCGGCCCGACGGTGCCCCGATCGAGGGAGCGACACTCACGCGGCACTTCAACGCCCTGCTCCGCCGGGCCAGGCTCCGCCGCATCCGCTTCCACGACCTCCGCCATTCGGCGGCGACCCTCCTCCTGGAACAGGGCGTCGAACTCGTCGTCATCAAGGAGCTCCTCGGCCACGCCCACATCGGCGTCACCGCTACCGTCTACGCCCACGTCCGACTCCGCCTCCAGCGCCAAGCTATCGACACCCTTGGCCGTGCCCTCGGCAACCCCTCGGGGACCATTGCCGAGCCCGACGACAGCGACGAACCACCGCTTTGTGCAGCACCCGTCCACTGACGTTGCCGTCAACTACTGCCGTCAAGGCACCCAGGAGCCCCGTCGGAACTGTTCTCCGGCGGGGCTCCTGGGCGTACGTCTGAGACTTTCTTTGGCGATTACGCCCTTCACTCCTGGGGAATCGACGCCAGAGTCACTTGGCCATCCTGCAGGCACTCGATGAGGATTTGATCATCAGGAGAAAAGACCCAGAAGTCTGGGCCAACTTCCAGAATCTCACTCACGTGGTTCACGGCCGATTCCACCGAAAGAACCACGGTGGGCATAACCAATGTGCCCCAGAAGATCACCACATCAGAATTCTGGCCGACTTTCCCGCGTAGCACGTCCGCGACAACTCGCTCCCCTTCCGCTTCGTTCGAGAAAACGAGGTGATCAAGACCTTGGACACCCTCCCAGTCGATAACGCCACCAGATGTCTGCGGGAATCGGTTCAAGCTGACAGCCTCAAGCGCTCGACTGTCCTCAAGGCCCAGAACACTGTGCCCGACGTGCCCCGCTGGCGACTGTGCGACCATGAACTTGGGGAGAAGATCCCGGCGGCTCCCGTAGCACGGGCTGCGCATTACGAATTCCCTCCCAGGAGATTGATGAAATCACTTTCAGAGCCCTGCCATGGCACCGCCCACTTTTGGGCGGAGTCACCCTTGCCGACCATGACGTTAATATGCGGCCCCTTCACGGGGTCGTAATCCATCCTGAATTGCTTGAACACTCCATTGACTCGGGTCGTGAATCCAACAACCTTCCCGTAAGTGGAGGTTGCCTTTTCGAGGCGCCCCACGAGTGGAACACGGGTAGCGGGATCCACATCTCCAAGCAGGTCCAGTGCCTTATTGCGCGCCTGCTCAAAGCTGTTGAAAGTGTCTGTGACAACTTCCTTACACCCCGAGTTATGTACGAGCACTGGCGTATTTCCAGCCAGTACATAGTACGTGTGTATACCTTCGACCGTGAGGTTGTAGGTGCGTACATGCTGGTCGTAGGCCTGATTTCCCTCGACTACGGTGGTGGCGCGATCGGTGCTCAGAAGATCAGTGCCCGGCTCAAGGTCGCCCGCTCCGACCCAGCGATGCTTCGAGGGGACCCAGAAGGGGTGCTCGCTCGTGGCTGTGATCTTCTTCGGGCCGTCGGGGGTGGCGATCGTCAGGTCGTTGAAGCGCTTGTCGTCATCGGTGACGATCAGACGAGTTACTGCGCGACCTTCTGTTCGGCCGGTGACGGGGTCGGTCGCGAGAACCTGGTCCCCCTCGTTGACGTTCTCGATGTTCCGTGTGGAACGGTCGGCCATCAGGACCTGGGTGCCTGCGACGAAGCACTTGCACCGCTTCCCGAACCGTGCGCGCTCCGCGATCTTCCCGATCCTCGCGAGCTTGTCGCCGACCTTGGCAGCCTTCAAGGCCCACCCCGCGCCGGGGATCAGCGTGACGGCAGTCCAGCCGCACTGCGCATTCCATCCCAGGTCATTTTTGCAGTCAATTGCGTCATTGAAGCCGAAAATTTCCCTCCCGAGGATGACAGCGTCATCGCATTCGAGGTGGTACCAAGGGGCATCCATGCACTCTCGGATGTTGCGCTCGAAAGCACTCTCACGGCCGTCAATGGAAGCCTGGTCTTCGATTTCGGCGTCACGGCGTTTGGCGGCTGCTTCGCTTTCCTCTTTCTCCTCTTGCGCGTCGAGCTCTTCTTGACGCTCCTTCATCCAGAGCGCCATGGAATCCGCCTTGACCTGCGCATAGGCGATCGAGGCCGTCTCGGCGTCCTTGCCTGCCTTCTCGGCATCGGTTCGTGCTTCTGCCGCTGCGAGATAAGCATCGTCAGCGGATGCGCGTGCTGAAGCAGCCGACTCCCCCGCTTGAGCCGCGTAGGCTTCGGCAGCGTCGGCATCCGCTGCGGCGGCTTTCGCCGCCTTGTCTGCGGTCTGTGCCGATTTAGCCGCGTCCGCTGCCGACGCCTGGGCCTGCTTGGCGTAGTCGGCCGCCTGGGCGGCGAATTGTTTGGCCTGGCCCGCCTGTGCCTTGGCCTGCTTGGCGTAGTCGGCTGCCTGGGCTGCGGCCTTGTCGGCTACGGCGGAAGCTGCGGCTGCCTGGGCCGCGGCCTGCTGTGCGTTCGCGGCCACGGCGGACGCGTTGGCAATGAGCTGTTTGATGCCTGCGACGTGGGTTGCGGTCAGGTGATCGAGGCGGGCGGTGCTGTACTGACCGACCTGGATGAAGTTGTGCAGGAGCTGCGGGGGGCTTTCCAGAGCGACCTGGGCGGCTGCCTTGGTTTCGGGGCCGCCGCTGTCGATGAGCTGGGCGACGCGGACACGCTCGTCGGCTTCCCGGGCGGTGTACTGCACCGTGGTGAGGAAGGCGCGGAGTTTGGCCGGGTCCTTGTCGAGCAGCGCCTTGTTCGCCGCGCTCCGCACTTCGGTGCCGGCGCCGTCGGCGATCTGGGAGACGCGGATGCGGTAGTCGTTGAGCGCGGCGTCGTGCTGGCCAGTGCGCAGGAACTCGGAGATCTGCTTGGCGTCGCCCTTGAGTGCCTTGTTCGCCGCGTCGCGGACGGTGTCTATGCGGCTTTCGACCGCGAGGCGCTGGACGTTGGCACGTTCGTCTTCCCGGATGGCTTCCTGCCGGCCTGTCCGCAGATAGGTGCGGATGTCGTCGTCAGTACCGGCGAGCGCGGATTTCGCGGCGGCCTGGCTCCAGGGGGCGCCGGTCTTCATGACCTGGACCGCGAACTTGCGTCCCTTGTCGGCCAGGGCCTTGGTGTCGGTACCCGGCTTGGCCGCCTCGTCGGCGAGGCTTGCGGCCCGGGCGTCGAGGTCCTTGCGGGCCTTGTCCTGGCGTGCGGCATCGGCCGTGCGCCGGTCGTCCGCCTTCTTCAGGACCTTGGCCTGTTCCAGTCTGGCGGCCGTCCTGGCCTTGAGCTCCTCCTCCTCGATCTTGGCCGCGACCTTGTGGACCTTGATGGCCGTGTCGACCGCGTCCTTCGCCGTGTCGGCCGCTTCCTTGGCGGCCGTGGCGTGCTTCTTCGACTCGGCGGCAGCGGTAGCTGCTTCCCCGGCGTGCTTGGCGGCTTCCTCCGCTGCCTTGGCAGCGTTCTCGGCGTGCACGGCGGCGGAACCGGCCGCCTGTGCTGCGTCGCCCGCCGCGTCCGCGGCCTCGTAGGCCAGTGCCCGGGACCTGCTGGCGGCACGTCCGGCCTCGCGGGCCTGGCTGCGGGCGGTTGCCGCCCACTCCCTGGCCTCTGTCGCGTCCGCCCCTGCCGCGTCGGCGAAGGCTCCGGATTCGTCGGCCGCGTCAGCTGCCGCATTGGCGTTGCCGACCGCGTCGGCTGCGGCCTCCGCCGCATCACCCGCAGCCTTCGCGGCGATCTTCACCTGACCGGCGATCTGCTTCGCTTCCGTGGCTGCATCGGCAGCCTTGCGGGCGTCCTCGGCGGCCTGGCGTGCGTCCGACGCGCGCCCGGCGTCCGACGCAGCATCCGCCGCGGCGTTGCGAGCACGTGATGCCGCTTCGGCTGCGCCTGCTGCTGCTGCCGCCGCGTTCGCTGCGGCGTTGGATGCCATGCGGGCCGCGTAATTGGCCGCCTGCGCGGCGCCGATGGCTTCCTGCGCGGCTTCCGCGGCACCCTTCGCCGCCCTCGCGGCGCGCCCTGCGGCCTCGGCCGCGCGGGTGACGTCCTTCGCGGCTGCCTTGGTCTCGTCGCGGGCCTTCTCGGCGGCTTTCTTCGCCAGCTCGGCGGCCTTCACGGCGCGGTCCGATGCCTTCTTCGCGGCATCGGTCTCGCGCTTGGCCACCTTGCCCGCGTCCTCGGCCAGCTTGGCCAACTGGGCGACGGTCAGACGCTCCTGGTCGCGGTCGCGGGCGATGTACTGGCCTACGTTCAGGAACTCGCGTACGTCCTGGATGGAGCCCTTGAACGCGACGTTGCCCGCTTCCTTGGTGGCCGGGCCGCCTGCGCTGATGATCTGGGCGAGCCGGAGCCGGTCGTCGGCCTCCTGGGCCGTGTACTGCGTGCCGTCCAGGAACTTACGTACGTCGCCGATCGAGCCGTTGAGGGCCTTCTGCCCGGCTTCCTTGATGGTCGGCCCGGCGCCGTCCGTGATCTGCGCTGCCTGGATCCGCTGGTCCTGCTCCAGAGGAGCCTGCCAGCCGTCCTTCAGGAAGTTGAGCAGGTCCTGGTCAGAGCCGAGGAGGGCCTTACTCGCAGCCTCGCGGACGCCGGGCCCGCCGATGGAGTAGATCTGGGACGCGCTGATGCGGTTGTCGTGGAGCTCCGCAAGGTCCTCGTCGTGGTCGAGGAACTTGCGTACGTCCGCGTCGGTGCCTATGAGTGCCGCCTCCGCGGCGGCCTTGACCTGGGGCCCGCCGCGCACCCAAAGGTCCACGACGCGAGCCCGGTCGGACATCGGCGGGTCTTCAACCGGAGCAGAGGCATCCGGTATTTCTGCAGCGAATGCGAGGCTGTTCGCGGTCAGCAGCCCCGCGAGGAGGGCCAAGGGGAGCAGGGCCAGGCACAACGTGCGTATGACAAACGCCCAGCCTCCTCCGCCTCTTGTGAAGTAAAGACTGTCTCTCACCGATCAGATCCCCTTTGCAGGTTTCCTGTTGCCGTTATTCGGCTCGCGGGAGCATAACCGCAGCCTTGAGCGAAATGCGAGGTCACCTTGACTCAAATCTGGCTTGGCAAAGGGCGCGTTGACTCGCAGGTATGCACGAGAGGAGGAGGTAATGTCATGCCCTCGACAAAGACCTACCAGGGGTAACGCCAGGCAGGTCAAGAGGAGATGGGCATCACATGCCGTCAAGTAACCGCTGGATCACATGAGGTGATACATTCTTGCCTCGTCATCTTTATTTGACCATTACCAACGGCTTACTTCTTCTGCGGAAATCCTGGAAGGGATTATCGGTGTTGTCTCGCATGCGCAGAATCGCATTTTCCGGTGCCGTCGGAGCTGCCTCCACCGTTCTTGGGAGCTCGGCACTTTTCACCGCCGCGGCCGCGCCCAATCCCGGGGGCGACGCGTCCTTCCCGCCCGCTGTCGAGACGTTCGAGTACCCGAACGCGGCGAAGATCCTCAAGGAGCGCGGCATCGCGCTGCGCAAGGGTGACGGGCATATCCTTCTCTCCGACTGCACCGCCACGACGGACATCGTCGTGTGGTCGTCCCGGATCGAGGAGCCCAATCCGGACCGGGGCCAGTACTGCTTCAAGGTCACCGGTTCGGGCAAGGCCGGCTACCTCTCCCTGGAGATCCCCAAGGTCTATCGCATCGCGACCGGTGACTATGCCGTCCGCGCCAGCCTCACCGCTGACGGCAAGACTCAGGACATCAGTGTGGCCAAGAACGACGGTGAGTCCGTGGGCCAGGGAACGGCTACTCCGGGTTCCCCCACCGTTCTGGTCGAGCTCCGCGTCACCGGCTGACGTACCCGCCGCGCCCAGCGCGTATCCACGGATCCCACTCGGCCGAACTGACAAGCCGAGTTCCCACCCCCGAAGGATGAAACAACATGCCTGCCATACGTCCGCGCGCCGCGTGGGTGACCGGGCTTCTCGCATCCGCAGTCACGGCGAGCCTGCTGACCGGCGTGCCCGCCCACGCGGTTGTCGGCGAAGCGGCGAAGGACGGTACGTACGCGTTCACAGCCAAGCTCGACATCGGCGGTGGGCAGCGCAGCTGCTCCGCGGCCCTGGTCGAGCAGGAGTGGCTGATCACCGCCGCGAGCTGCTTCGCCGACAATCCGGCCCAGGGGTTCAAGGTCGCCGCCGGTGCGCCGAAGCTGAAGACGACGGCCACCATCGGGCGTACTGACCTCACCCGTGACGGCGGCGTTGTGGCGAACGTCGTGGAGCTCGTGCCGAGCGAGGGCCGTGACTTGGTGATGGCCCGGCTGGATCAGCGGGTCACCGGGGTCACCCCTGTCGGTGTCGGCTTCAACGCCGTGCTGCCGGGTGAGGACCTGTGGGTCTCCGGCTATGGCCGCACCAAGGACGAGTGGGTGCCCGACCGCCTGCACTACGCGAAGTTCTCTGTGGGCACGGTCAACGACATGTCCCTCGGCCTCACCGGCAAGTCCGGTGACGCGGTCGTGTGTCAGGGCGACACCGGTGGCCCGGCGTTCCGTGACATCGCCGGCCGGTACGAGCTGGTCGGCGTGAACAGCACTTCCGGGCAGGGCGGCTGCTTCGGCAGCGACGAGTCCGAGACCCGTAAGGGCGCTGTCGACACCCGCGTCGACGACATCGCCGGGTGGGTTCAGTCCGTCTCCTCGCGGAACCTCCTGTCCCGATCCGACTGGAAGAACGCCGCCTACATGGCGTCCGGTTACTTCACGGGCAACTCCGCCGGTGCGAAACGTCGGATGGACCTGTTCGTCGCGTGGAAGGACGGCTCGGCCAGCATCTTCCAGGGGGCTGACCACAACGACCCCAAGCCCGCCTTCTCCAAGGAGTACAAGGTCGCGCCTGCGGGCAGCTACTGGAAGGATGCTCGCGCCGTCACCGCCGGCAACTTCACCGGCAGTGGCAGCGATGGCATCACCGTGCGCTGGGCCAGCGGCAAGCTCTCGACGTACACGCACGTCGACCAGAACGGCTTCCACGACGAGAAGACTCTCGCCTACAGCGACACCTGGAAGCGCGCCCGTCTGATCACCGCAGGCCGCTACACCGCCAACTCACTGCGCGACGACCTGATCGTCCTGTGGGACGACGGCTCCACCTCGATGTACTCCGACACTGACACCAACAAGGTCGGCAAGGAGTCCCAGCTGACCAAGGCGGACAAGGGTTGGGAGAACGCCGCGCAGATCAGCTCCGGTGAGTTCACCGGTGGCAAGACCGCGGACCTGGTCATCCGCTGGAACGACGGTGACACCACCATCTTCCCGACTGTCGACACTGCCGGCTACCACGGCCGCATCCGCATCCGGGACGTCGGTTCCCCCTGGAAGAACGCTCAGATCCTCACGGTCGGCTCCTTCGCAGCTGCCACTAACCGCCCCAACGACATCCTCATCCGTTGGAACGACGGCAACCTGAGCTACTACCCCGGCGTGGATGCCAAGGGCACCCACGACAACGAGGTCCAGCTCGTCGGCTGAGCCGATTCATTTCCGGTGGGGGCCGACGCCAAGGCGTCGGCCCCCACACCCCTTTCATCAGCAAGACACAGCGAAGTCACCGCAAGCCGAGGTCCTCCCACACCATGAAGTCCCTCCCCGCCCACCTCGTGAGCCGCACCCGGCAGGGGCTGTGCGGAATCGCTCTGGCCGCCTCGCTGTCCACGGCCGCTGTCGCGGGTCCGTTCACCGCCGATGCCAGTGACGCCGATGGTGGTCCGCAGGGGGCGCAGCCTCGTGGCGTGCCCAACCTCAGCCTGCCCGATCTCCGCAAGGGCAATGGCGGTGCCGAAGCTCTGAAGGAGGTCACGGGCATACCCGCGACCGCCCTTGACGCCTACCGGAAGGCCGGGCAGGCCCTGGCCGGTAGTCAGCCCGGCTGTCATCTGCCCTGGGAGCTGGTCGCAGGGATCGGTCGCATCGAATCCGTCCACGCCTCCGGATACGGCCTGCGCACCGACGGGTCCACCGAGAGGCCGATCCGTGGACCCCGGCTCGACGGCAAGCAGTTCGCCCTGATCCGCGACACCGACGGTGGGCGCTGGGACGGGGACACGGAGTACGACCGGGCCGTCGGCCCCACCCAGTTCATCCCCTCTACCTGGGTCCTATGGGGTGCCGACGGCAATGGCGACGGGGTCAAGGACCCCAACAACATCTACGACGCCGCTCTCGGTACTGCCCGCTACCTCTGCTCGGGCGGCCGGGACCTGGCCAACGCGGCCGACCTCGACAAGGCCATCCTCAGCTACAACAACTCGCGCGAATACGTGAACGCCGTACTGGACTGGATGCACACCTACCAGGCCGACAAGACCACCGCGATACCCGACGACACCGCGGCGACCCCCTACCGCCCCGATCCCTCGGCCGCTGCCACCGGCGCGCACTCCGGTTCCGCCCCTGCCAGGGCAACCCTGACTTCGGCCGCTACCAACACCGCCGCGAACCACCGTCCCAATGTGCCTACGCCGCCCACGCCGGAGAAGACGCCCGACCCCGGTACGGACACCAGGCCGGAACCCAAGCCCAAGCCCGATCCCAAGCCGGACCCGCGTACCGTCCGCCGCCTCGACCCCATCGACGGGCAGGACCTCCAGGCCGAAGCCGGGAAGAAGCTCGACCGGCCGGCCGGGGTCCGGGCCACGAATGCCCAGGGCGGGGCCGTCTCCCGGAAGGGCGTCACCTTCGACATCGTGGGCGACACCCTCGCGCGATTCCCCGACGGCGCGCGGACCGCCACCGCCACCACCGACGCCCAGGGCATCGCCGTCGCACCGCTCCTCCGTACCGGCGACAGGCCCGGCCGTTTCACCATCAAGGCAAGCGCACCGGGCGAGCCCGGCAAGGCCGTCACCTTCCAGGTGACTCTCCGCCCGTCGCCCACCGCCACCGCCGACATGCTGACGCTCCTCGACGTGCGGCCTCTGCGCGCCACCGCGGGCAGCGCGTTCTCCGACGCCCTACGCGTCAAGGCGACCCGCTACGGGCAGGCCGCAGCCGGAACCGTGATCACTGCGACGGTGATCTCCGGCAAGGAGAACCCGGCGGAGAACACCATCGGCCCCTACTTCACGCGCCCGGACAGCACCGGCCCGCTGCGTACCCTCGTCCTCCCCGCGCCGGGCGTCGACGGCGTGATCACCCTCCCGGAAGTCCGTGCTGATCAGACTCCCGGCACCTACATCCTCCGCCTCGCCACGCCCGATGGGGTCACCCTGGACATCGATCTCACGGTCACCCCGCCTCCGGCCGACAGATGAGGTCAGGGCGGGCGGCGACAAGACCGGACAATAGTCGTGCCCATGCCATTACGTCATCAATGGCAAGCATCAGTGACTCCAGGGCGGAAGCTCGCATAGTTGATCAAGTGCGTCCGGAATGGTATGAGGTGATATATTCCATCGGTTGTTTATGTCCCGCTGATACGTGGTGGTGAGTCCGCGCCCGAAACGGCAGCTCCCGCAGGATTCACTCGCCCCCACATGGAACCCCCGACAATGAGCTCGATATCCACCGCCGCCCCGAAGCAGTCCGGCGAACCCTCCACCAAGCGTGTGCGCCTGGATTCGCTCACGGGTCTGCGCTGGTACGCGGCGCTGCTCGTCTTCTGCTACCACTTCTTCTACGAAGAGACCACCACCGGCACCGCCCAGCACATGGACAAGCTGAAGCAGGTCGTCTACGACGGCCCCTCGGCGGTTTCCTTCTTCTTCATCCTCTCCGGATTCGTCCTCGCCTGGTCCGCGCGGCCCCGCGACACCGTGACCGGATTCTGGCGGCGCCGCTTCGCCCGCATCTACCCGAGCCATGTGGCGACCTTCTGCCTGGCCGCGGTTTCCATCGCCTGGATGGGCAAGGTCCTCGACCCGGGCATCGCGCTGGGGAATCTGGGCCTGATCCAGTCCTGGATACCGAACCGGACCGACTGGTGGTTCGGGTACAACGGGGTTTCCTGGTCGCTGAGTTGCGAGGCGCTCTTCTACCTCGCGTTCCCGTTCATCATCAAGGCCGTCAGGCGGCTGTCGAACCGGGGGCTATGGGCGACGGTGATCGCCGGCAACGCGTGTGTCGCCCTGCTCCCGCTGTTCACCGCACCCATCGGGCATGCCACCGGCTGGGACGCGAAGTTCGTGGTCTATATCCTGCCGCCCGTGCGACTGATCGAGTTCGTGATCGGTATCGCCGTCGCTCTGCTCGTGAAGAACGGCGCCTGGCGCGGTCCCGGCCTGCTCGCCAGCCTTTCGCTGTCCCTCATCGTCATTTTCGGCCCGGTCCACGTCATGCCCTACAACTTTCACTGGGCCGCCGACACCGTCATTCCGTTCACTCTCACCATCGCCGCGGCCGCCCGGGCCGATATCAAGGGTGAGCCGTCCCCCTTCAGGAACCGGTACGTCGTCTACCTCGGTGAGATCTCCTTCGCGCTCTACCTTGTGCACGAAATCATCATCTTCAGCGCCGACCATTTCCTGAAGACGCACCAGTTGGTCATCCCGGTGACGCTGCATCTGAGTCTGGTCCTGGCGATGTCCGTTGTCGCCGCGGTGCTCCTGCACGAGTGGGTGGAGAAGCCCGGGGTGAAGCTGCTCTCCGGCAGCCGACGGAAGCCTCCCGCCGACCGGGTCCCGGTCGGCGGCGATTCCTCGGCCGACGGCTCCGAGGGCTCCGAGGGCTCTGACGGCTCCGACGGCAATGCCGGAGCCCTCGCGTTCATCCCGCGTCAACGATCCGCTCCGGCGACTCCCGCCCCGAATGTTCCGGACCCGACCCAACCGCCGTCACGTTCCTGATCGCGGGCCGTAGCCGTAGCTGTGCCCGTGGTGCAGGGCAGCACCTGGCGGATGATGCGGCTGGGCAGCCCGGCCGCGAGGAGGGCGCGGATGCGCCGTACGGTGGCGGTATCGGAGTCGGCGTAGTCCCGATAGCCGTTCGGCAGGCGCTCGGGCCGCAGCAGCCCGGCCCGGTCGTAGTAGCGCGGCAGCCGCTCGCTGGTCCCGGTCCGTTCGGCCAGCTCCCCGATCAGCATGGGCTCGGCCGACGACGGCCACGCCACGGCGTGGCGGGAACTGGGCGAGGCCCTGGCCGCCCACCCCGATCGCTTCCTGGGCTTCGGGTCCGTCCGGCTGGGCCGCACCGCCGCCGAGACCGCGGCCGCGGTGGCGCGTGACGTGGTCGGCCGCGGATTGCACGGCATCGGGGAGCTCAGCCCGCCGCCGAACCGGGCGGACCTGGTCGAGCCGGTGCTCCGGGCGGCGGGCGACCACGCGGGTCTCCCGGTGGGCGTTCGCGGAATCCGCGTGGTTGTAGAAGGTCGAGCCGATCCTGTCGCCGGCCAGGGCCCCGAGCCACAGGAACCACCACGCCTTCACCGGCGCATGGGACACCTTGCGCCAGGAGCCGCCGACCGGTGCGGGCGGGGAGCGGGGTGCGCTGGCCGGTGCGGCTGGTTTCCTCGTCGCCGGCGCTCGTGACACGATGACTGACCCACCGATGCCTGGCCCTGGGGCTCGCCGAAGCGGCTCGCACCGGGCCTCCGGATGACAGACGCTCACTGCTTGCCAAGGAGCCCACGATGGATCCGCAGCACTTCGAGCTGCTCGAAGAGGCCCGCCGTGCCCTGCCGGAAGGGTTCAAAGCCGAATTGTCCGGCGACATCCTCGTCACGCAGGCGTCTCCCTCGGCCATCCATCAGCTCAACCTCAGCAAGATCCGCCGCCAGTTCGACGCGCACACCCCGACGGGGTACATCGACACCGGCAATACGGATCTCGAATCCCCGCAGACTGCGAAGGTCCGCAACCCCGACCTGACCTATCTGCCTGAAGAGGCCATGGTTACCACGGACAGCAGTGTGGCCGCCGAGCTGGCACTGATCGCCGTGGAGGTCGTCTCTCCCTCGAACCCGGAGAACGACTGGGTCGGCAAACTCCGCGACTATCCCTTGATGGGCATTCCGCTGTATCTCGTCGTCGATGCCCGGCAGAAGACGGTGACGCTGTTCAGCGAGGTGGAAAACGGACGCTACCGGCTGCGTGAAGACGCCGACTTCGGCGAAACTGTGCACATCCCCGAACCATTCGGGTTCATCCTCGACACCGGCGGACTCCGGCCCTACTGACCCTCCGTACGCAGTCCGCCTCCTGAAGCGGCACCGCTACTCCGCCGGCCTCCGCAACCGCGCCACGAACTTGTACCGATCCCCCCGGTACACCGACCGCACCCACTCCACCGGCTCCCCCTGCGCGTCCAGGGAGTGGCGGGAGAGCATCAGCATCGGCAGGCCCACGTCCGTGCCGAGCAGGCCCGCTTCGCGGGGGGTCGCCAGGGACGTCTCGATCGTCTCCTCCGCCTCCGCCAGGCGGACGTCGTAGACCTCCGCCAGGGCGGTGTAGAGCGAGGTGTACTTCACCAGGCTCCGGCGCAGCGCCGGGAACCGCTTCGCGGACAGGTGGGTGGTCTCGATCGCCATCGGCTCGCCGCTGGCGAGGCGCAGGCGTTCGATGCGCAGGACGCGGCCGCCCGTGGTGATGTCGAGGAGCGAGGCGAGCCGGTCGTCGGCGGTGACGTAGCCGATGTCGAGGAGCTGTGAGGTGGGCTCGAGGCCCTGGGCGCGCATGTCCTCCGTGTAGGAGGTCAGTTGGAGCGCCTGGGAGACCTTCGGCTTCGCGACGAAGGTCCCCTTGCCCTGGATGCGCTCCAGGCGCCCCTCGACCACCAGCTCCTGGAGGGCCTGGCGTACGGTCGTACGAGAGGTGTCGAACTCGGCGGCCAGCGTCCGCTCCGGCGGCACGGGGGTGCCGGGGGGCATGGTTTCGGTCATTTCCAGCAAGTGCCGTTTGAGCCGGTAATACTTGGGAACGCGCGCGACCCGCGCGCCGCCCGACGCGCCGCCGCTCTCCTTCGCACCTGCCGTACCACCGTCGGTCACCATCGTGTGCCTTCCCGACTCCGATCCTGCTGCTGTCACCGGCTCCTCCGTCTGTCGCGGTCACATCGTGGCACGGGCAGCGCCCGAGGAGCCCTGGGACGCCAGGCCGGCCTCGAGGTGTCGGTCCGGTAACGGAGCCGACAGCGACTCTTATACACCCTTGACACCCCAAAAGGTCTAGGCCAAGCTGCGGGCACTGGTCTAAACCATTAAAGACCACATTCGGTCCTTGAGGAGAGTGCTGTGAAGCGTGGGCTCATAGCGGCGACGGGTGTCGCGGCCATGTTGGTGAGTGTTGCTGCCTGTGGGTCCAGCGACAGTGACAAGGGATCGGACGGAAACGGTTCCAAGGACAAGAGCCTGACCGTGTGGTTCATGGACGGCTCGAACCCGGCGGGCTGGACGAAGTCGGTGCAGGCCGAGTTCGAGCAGCAGACCGGCGCCAAGCTGAACATCCAGGTCCAGCAGTGGAACGGCATCCAGCAGAAGCTGACCACCGCCCTCTCCGAGTCCTCCCCGCCCGATGTCATCGAGATCGGCAATACGCAGACCCCCTCGTACGCCCAGACCGGTGGCCTCGCCGACCTCGGCGACCTCAAGAAGGAGATCGGC
The DNA here is from genome assembly GCF_040689515.1 of Streptomyces sp. NPDC051173. Lineage (NCBI taxonomy): Bacteria > Bacillati > Actinomycetota > Actinomycetes > Kitasatosporales > Streptomycetaceae > Streptomyces > Streptomyces sp. NPDC051173. The sequence continues at coordinate 4,465 of NZ_JBFBBD010000004.1, read as the reverse complement.
GGGGGCTGGACCGAGTCCCTCGACAAGCCCTCCGTCTTCGAGGGCAAGCAGTACGCCGCCCCCTGGTACGCCGCCAACCGCGTCGTGATCTACAACAAGAGGATCTGGGCGGACGCGGGCATCAAGGACGTCCCGAAGACCCGCGACGAGTTCTTCAAGGACTTGGACGCCATCCAGAAGAAGGGCGACGCCGAGCCGCTCTACCTGCCCGGCCAGAACTGGTACTTCTTCGACGGCCTCACCATCGGCACCGGCGCCGACCTGGTGAAGAAGGACGGCAAGAAGTACGTGTCCAACCTCGGCGACCCCAAGGTCTCCAAGGCCATGGACATCTACAAGCAGTACCAGGCGTTCAGCAAGGCCCCCAAGGACAAGGACGAGGCCAACCCGCAGCAGGCCGACGTCTTCGCCAAGGGCAAGACCGGCGCGTTCATCGGCATGGGCTACGAGGCGCAGACCGCCATCAAGGCGAACCCGGCCATCGAGAAGGAGATCGGCTACTTCACCATCCCCGGTGAGACCGCCGACAAGCCCGAGGGCGTCTTCCTCGGCGGCTCCAACCTCGCCATCGCGGAGGGCAGCAAGAAGCAGGACCTCGCCAGGCAGTTCCTGAAGATCGCGCTGTCCGACAAGAACGAGGCCGCGCTGTCCAAGGAGGTCGGCAACATCCCCAACAAGGACGCCCTGCTCGCGAGCGTGAAGGGCAACCCGGCCGCCGAGGCCGCCGCCCCCGCTGCCAAGGGCGGTGGCACCACCCCGCTGATCCCCGAGTGGGCCGAGGTGGAGAACGCCCCGAACCCGATCAAGGCGTACATGACGGCCGTCCTCAACGGCAAGTCGCCGGAGGAAGCCGCCAAGCAGGTCGAAGGCGACATGAACAAGCGGCTCAGCAAGAAGCAGTGATCCGGCCGGTGGTGTGAGGGGCCCTCCTTTCCCAGGGCCCCTCTCGCCACCGCCGCGCACCTCGCAATACGTTCGACAGGGGAGAAGGCGGACGACGATGTCAGCGCAGATCGAAGAGGCGACGGCCGAGCCCGCCGCCCGGATCAGCAGAGGCGGCGCCCCGCCACCCCGCCGCGGCCGGGCCGCGGCGGGCGCCCCGTACCTCCTGATCCTCCCCGCCGCCCTCGTCACCGTGCTGCTGCTCGGCTGGACGATGGTCAAGAACGGGCTGCTGTCCTTCCAGGACCTGGGCCGCCGGCAGCTGATCCGGCACATCACCGAGTGGATCGGCTTCGACAACTACAGCGAGCAGCTCGGCAGTTCCGACTTCTGGAAGGTCACCGCGCGCTCGGTGGTCTTCACCGCAGCCAACGTCGTCCTGATCATGGCGCTCGGCTGTCTCGTCGGGCTGCTGCTCGCCCGCCTCGGCACCAAGCTGCGGCTGCTGCTCTCGCTCGGCCTCGTCCTCGCCTGGGCCATGCCCGTCGTGGCCGCGACCACCGTCTTCCAGTGGCTGTTCGCCCAGCGGTTCGGCGTCGTCAACTACGTGCTGGACAAGCTCGGCTGGCACTCGATGGCCCACTACAACTGGACCAGCACGCAGTTCTCCACCTTCTTCGTGGTCACCGTGCTCATCGTGTGGCAGTCGATCCCCTTCGTGGCGATCAACCTCTACGCGGCGACGACCACGATCCCCAAGGAGCTCTACGAAGCGGCCTCGCTGGACGGCGCGGGCAGCTGGAAGCAGTTCACCTCGGTGACCTTCCCCTTCCTCAAGCCGTTCTTCCTCGCCACGACGTTCCTCGAAGTCATCTGGGTCTTCAAGTCGTTCACCCAGATCTTCGCGATCAACGAGGGCGGTCCCGAGCGGCTCACGGAGACCCTGCCGGTCTACGCGTTCGTCGAGGGCATGGGCAACCAGCACTTCGGCGCCGGGGCCGCGATCTCCATCCTCACCATCGTCATCCTGCTGGCCCTGACGGCGTACTACCTGCGCCTTGTCCTCAAGCAAGAGGAGGACGAGCTGTGAACCGCTCGCTTCTCGGCCGCGCCTGGCCCGGGGCGGCGGCCGTCGTCCTCTTCGCGGTCTTCGCCTTCCCCGTCTACTGGATGTTCTCCACGGCCTTCAAGGCCAACAAGGACATCGTCAGCGACACCCCCCAGTGGTTCCCGTCGAACCCCACCTTCGAGCACTTCCGCAAGGCGGTGGACGCGGACGGCTTCTGGCACCTCGTCGGCAACTCCCTCACCGTGACGCTGGTCGCCGTCGGGCTGTCGCTGGTGATCGCGCTGCTCGCGTCGTTCGCCGTCGCGCGGATGCGCTTCAAGGGCCGCAAGAGCTTCATCCTCGTGATGATGATGGCCCAGATGGCGCCCTGGGAGGTCATGGTCATCGCGTACTACATGATCGTGCGCGACGCCGAGATGCTGAACAGCCTCCCGCCGCTGATCGCCATCTACACGGTCATGGTGCTGCCCTTCACCGTGCTCACGCTGCGCGGCTACGTGGCCGCCGTGCCCAAGGAGCTGGAGGAGTCCGCGATGGTCGACGGGTGCACCCGCACCCAGGCGTTCATCAAGGTGATCTTCCCGCTGCTCGCCCCCGGTGTGATGGCCACCTCGCTCTTCGGCTTCATCACCGTCTGGAACGAGTTCCCGATGGTCCTGATCCTCAGCAAGGACCCCGGCGCGCAGACGCTCCCGCTCTGGCTCACCAGCTTCCGCTCCACCTTCGGCGACGACTGGGGCGCCACGATGGCCGCCTCCTCGCTCTTCGCCCTGCCGATCCTCATCCTCTTCGTCATCCTCCAGCGCAAGGCGGTCGGTGGCCTTACGTCCGGCGCAGTGAAGGGCTAGCACTTACTTCCATGGACACGCTCACCCGGGACGCCCTCACGGTCCTCCAGCCGGGATTCACCGGCACCACCGCCCCCGGCTGGCTGCTGCGCAGACTCGGCGAAGGGCTGGCCGCAGTCGGCCTGTTCGGCCGCAACATCGCCTCGCCGGAGCAGCTCGCCGCCCTCACCGCCCAACTGCGGGCGGAGCGCGACGACGTGCTCGTGGCGATCGACGAGGAGGGCGGCGACGTCACCCGCCTGGAGGCCCGTACGGGTTCCTCCTTCCCCGGCAACCTCGCGCTCGGCGCCGTCGACGACACCGCGCTGACCAGGGCCGTCGCCCTCGAACTCGGCCGCCGCCTCGTGGCCTGCGGCGTCAACCTCAACTGGGCGCCCTCCGCGGACGTCAACTCCGACCCGGACAACCCGGTCATCGGCGTACGGTCCTTCGGCGCCGACCCGGCGCTGGTCGCCCGGCACACCGCCGCCTACGTCGAGGGGATGCAGGCGGCGGGTGTGGCCGCCTGCACCAAGCACTTCCCCGGCCACGGCGACACGGCCGTCGACTCCCACCACGACATGCCCCGCATCGACGCCGGCCTCGGCACGCTGCACACCCGGGAACTGGTGCCCTTCCGGGCGGCCGTGGCCGCGGGCACCAAGGCCGTGATGAGCGCGCACATCCTGCTGCCCGCGCTCGACCCCACGCTGCCCGCGACCCTCAGCCCGGCCGCGCTGCACGGCCTGCTGCGGGCCCCCGCCACCGAGGGCGGCCTCGGCTTCGACGGCCTGATCGTCACCGACGGCATGGAGATGCGGGCCATCGCCGCGACCTACGGCATCGAACGCGGCAGCGTCATGGCCGTCGCCGCGGGCGCCGACGCGATCTGCGTCGGCGGCGGCCTGGCCGACGAGGAGACGGTGCTGCGGCTGCGCGACGCGCTGGTCGGCGCCGTGCGCTCCGGGGAACTGGCGGAGGAGCGGCTCGCCGACGCGGCCGCGCGGGTACGGGCGCTGGCGCGCGACGTGGCCCGCGGGCCGGCCGAGGCCGTGCCCGCGCCCGAAGTGGGCCTGGTGGCCGCCCGCCGCGCGCTGCGGGTGACTCCGTCGGCGGGGTACGAGCCGCTGACCGGGCCCGCGCACGTCGCGGCCTTCACTCCCGTCGCGAACATAGCCGTCGGCGACGAGACACCGTGGGGGGTGGCGGCGGAGCTCTCCCGGCTGCTGCCGGGGACGACGGCGGGTACGTACGGGCGCGACGACGCGGGAGTGGAGCGCGTCCTGGCCGACGCGGGGGCCCGGCGGGTGGTGGCGGTGGTGCGCGACGTCCACCGGCATCCGTGGATGGCGAAGGCGCTCGGCTCGCTGCTTTCGGCTCGGCCGGATGCGGTGGTGGTGGAGATGGGCCTGAACGTGGCGCCTCCGGCGGGGGCGCTGCATGTGGCTACGCATGGGGCGGGGCGGGTGTGCGGCGTCGCTGCGGCGGAGGTTATCGCGGGGCGCTGATGTGTGACGGCGGGTGCGGGTCGCTCGCGCCTGCGGCGGGCTTTTTCCCCTACCCGCCCCTTCCCGAAACTGGGGGCAAGCCCCCAGGAGAGGTCCATGACCGTGTCGGCGCCCCAGCGGGTCGCCCAGGTCATCTTCTCGACCTCCTCCTCGATCGAGGAGGTGACGGCGGAATTGCC